>DATIPJ010001243.1:0-8402 GCA_035472155.1 Kofleriaceae bacterium | reverse complement strand
GCCGCGCCCCCGCGGCCCACCCGGCCGCGGAGCTGGTGCAGCTGCGCGAGCCCGAACCGCTCGGCGTCGTGGATCACCATCACCGTCGCCGCCGGAACATCGACCCCGACCTCGATCACCGTCGTCGCGACCGGCAGGCGCCCGGGCGGGAGCTCGTCGAGCACGCTCGCGTCGAGGTCGCCGTACGCGGTCAGCGCCAGGGTCCGCGGGATCGGCGTCGCGGTCATCACCAGCAGGTGCGGCGCGCCCTGGCCGTCGCCCTTGTCGCGCAACTTCGCGCGCTGCGCGACGCCGAACCGGTGCTGCTCGTCGATCACCACGAGCCCGAGCGCGCCAAACCCGACGCTCTCGGCGATCAGCGCGTGCGTGCCGATCACGACATCGAGCTGGCCGGCCGCGAGCAGCGCGAGGATCGACGCGCGCACGCCCCGCGGCGTCGACGCTGTCAGTAGCTCCAGCCGAAGCTTCGACGTCTTCGCCCATCCGCGCCAGGTCTCGGCGTGCTGCTCGGCCAGGAGCTCCGTCGGCGCCATCACCGCGGTCTGCCGCCCGGCACGCGCCACCTGCAGCGCAGCCGCGAACGCGACCGCCGTCTTGCCCGCGCCGACGTCTCCTTGCAGCAGCCGGTTCATCGGCGACGCGCGCGCGAGGTCCCCTGCGATCTCGCCGATCGTCCGACGCTGCGCCCCGGTCAGCGTGAACGGCAGCGCCGCCGTCAGCAGCCGGTCGACCTCGGGCGCCCGCGCGCACGGCACCGCGGCATCGGCGCAGCGCTCGCGGCGGCGCAGCGTGATCGCCACCCCGAGCGCAAACAGCTCGCCGAACGCCAGCCTGCGCTGCCACCGGCTGTCGCCGCGGTTCATCGCGGCAATGTCCTCGGCCGCGCTGTCCGCCGGCGGCGCATGCAGCTGCGCCAGCGTCTCGGCCAGGCTGGGCAGCCCGGCCGCGCGCTCGATCGCCGGCGGCACGCCATCCTCCGCCGAGCCGGCCACCCTTCCGCACGCCGTCGCGCACGCCGACCGCACGCGCCCCGGCGGCACCCCCGGCACATCGGGATAGCGCGCCAGGATCGCCGGCATCGGCCGCTTCCCCCCGCCCTCGCCCTCGCCGCCCTCGAGCTTCGCGGCCTCGACCTCGATCCCCAGAATATCGGGATTGGCGAGCTCCAGCCGCCCTCCCCGCTTGCGCACCAACCCCGACAGCGCGACCCGGCTCCCCGGCGGCATGCGCTTGTCGATCCCCGCAAACACATTGAACCAGCGCACCAGCGCACTCGCCGGCCGCGCAACGTCCACGCTGCCGAGCCGCACCTCGGCCCAGCGCCGCCCCCGCGCGAACACCATGCGCGCGCTCGCCACCTGCGCCACGAACGTCGCCCGCACCCCCTCGGGCAGCCCGACGACATCCGCCAGCTGCCGCGCATCGCGGACGTCGTCGTATCGCCGCGGCACCAGCCACAGGAGATCCTCGACGGTCGTCAGCCCGCGCTCCGTCAGCTTCTCGGCAAACGCCGGCCCGATCCCCGGCAAGCTGCTCGTCGGCGCTGCCAGCGGATCGCCAACCACGTCCTTCGCCTCTGCTGCCAGGTCCTTCCCCGGCTTCCCACCATTCATCGTCGGTGCCGTCCGACCATTCGCGCTCGTCGGCTTCGCGACATTCGTCGTCGGGGCTGTCCCGCGATTCGCCACCGGTAGCGTCCGGCCATTCGCGCTCGTCGGCTTCGCGACGGTCGTCGTCGGTGCTGTCCCACCATGTAGCGTCGGTGCCGTCCGGCCATTCGCGCTCGTCGCACTCGCGGTGTTTGTGGGCGGCGGGTTCGTGGAACTGGCTTTGCCGGGGATGGTGAACGTGGGCGCGGTGGGGCGCGGTGGCGGCGGCGGGCCGGTGCGGGGCAGGCGGGCGAGGAGGCGCATGCCTCGCGCGACCTCGACGGCTTGCTGCTGCTCGTCGAGCTGCTCCCAGCGCGAGAGGGTCGCGCGCCAGACATCGAGACCGGCGACGGTGTCGAGGGCGATGCGGGCGAGCACGCCATCGCAGGCGGCGCGCAGGGCATTCCCGAGGCCCGCCACCTTGCGCACGCCGGCAAAGCCATCGGCGGCGGCGAGCTCGAGCGGCCGTCGTAGCGCCTCGACCCGACGCTTCAGATCAGGATCCACGCGGGCAAGCTAGCACCGGGGGCTGACCAACGATCCTGCGTCGGTCGTGGGTCAGTCAGCGCGGTAGGTGAACCGCAGCTCGTAGTCGCAGAGGTGAAACACGTCGCCCTCGTCGATGCGCTTGTTGTCGATGCGCATGCCCTTGTAGTCGATGCCGTTGGTCGACCCGAGGTCCTTGATGTAGAAGGTCCCGTTGCGCCGGATCACGGCCGCGTGCTTGCGCGAGATGTTGCCGTCTTTGATCGGCAGATCGGAGGTCTTGCTGCCGCGGCCGATGATGAACTGGTCCTTGGTCACCGGGTAGCGCTGCCCGTTGTAGATCAGGAACAGCGTCGGGCCGCCCGGGCCGGTCATGCCCGTCATCGGCGCAGGCGCGTGGCCCGTCGCCGGAGCGCCCGAGTGCTGCAGCGCGCCCATCGCATTGCCGCCGCCCGCGCCCGTCGGCGCCGCCGAGCGAACGTTGGCGTTGACGTTGTTGTTGGGGCCCTGATAGCCCGGCGTCGGCGGCTGCGCGCGCCGCACGACGGCGGCCGCTGCGACGCCGGTCGGTTGCGGAGGCGGCTGCGTGCCCGGACCACCGCCGCGCATTCCGTTGCCGCCCTGCCCTTTGCCCTGCGCGTATGCCGTCGGGCCCGACGTGTTGTTCGGGCTGGCGACGGGCGCGCCCTGCGTGAGCTGGCCACCGGGCGACTGATAGTTCTTCGACCGCGCGTAGTAGCGCATCGCCTCGTTCACGAGGTAGTCGATAGAGCAGTCGAAGTCGTTCGCCATCTGCTCGAACGTCTCCCACAGGACATCGCGGCAGTAGAAATGCCGCATTGTCTTCTTGCTCTGATCCATTCGCTTGGCTGCTCCCCGGAAGCGACTAGAAGGGCCTTCCGCCCTCTCGTCCGGCTGTCCCCTACGATACTACATCCGTCAAGCGGACGCGACTATCGTCGGTTACTTGCCGAGCGCCGCGGAAAGCTGCCTGGCTACCTGACCCAGGGTCGGGTCCTCCTTACCCTCACCTCGTTCACCCCAGTAGCCGATCAGGCGCTCGCGGCTCGACGCCAGGGCCGCAATCTTCGGCGCGTCCTCGGTCGCCTTCATGGCTGCGAGCGCTTCCATACCCACCCACTTCGCGATCGTTCCGCGCTCGCCGAGGAGCGCGCGCGCCGCGGCCTGCGCCTGGTCGCGCGGGCTCATCTTCGCGATCTCGCCCGAAATCGCGCCGTTGACCTGATCTTTTGCATAGGCGCCGGTGTCGGGAAGGGCCCGGACCACGTCGACGATCGCCCGCGTGCCGCCGCACTTGAGCGCATTGTTGGCGACGACGTACTTGAAGCGCGAGCTCTTGTGTCCGGCTGCGACCATCCCGAGGAGCGGCGGTAAGCAGCGCGGCGCACCGAGTGCACGGATCAGCGCAACGGCGTCGTTGGCGGCCTGCGGATCCTGCGCGTCATCCTTGGCGATCTCGACGATGGCGGCGGTGTTGGGGACGAGCGCCTGGCTGTCGGCGACGTCGAACAGCCCGTAGGGATCCACGTACGCCTTGTACAGCGCCGACAGCGCCCGCTTGCCCAGCGTCGGATCACCCCGATCCATTCTTGCAATGTCGAGTACGTACTTCACAGCATCGGGGCTCGCGGTGGCGGCCAGCCCGAGCAGCAGCTCGTCTCCGATCCGATTCTTCACTTTCTCCTGCCCGGGCGCCGCGACCACCGAGTTGACGACCGAGATCAGCTTCTTGGCCGCCGGCGGACCGACGAGGCGCATCACCATCGCGCCCAGGTTCGCGCCGACCTGCGCGCGCCCCTCGTACGACGGCACGCAGTACCAGTCGAGCAGGTAGCCATCGATGCGCTGGCGGCTGGCGTCGTCGGCCCATTTGCGGACGCGGACCAGCGCGTCCTTGGCAGCGACCTGGGCCGCGCTCGGCAGGTCCTTGTCGGCCTCGATCCGTGCGATGTCCCACAGCCGCGGCGCCAGGTGCGCGATCACATCGGCGCGCCGCGCCGGCACCATGGCGTCGAACGCGGCGTACACGTCGAGGTCGTCGCCGTGCTTGACCATCATCGCCGCGGCGTGCGCCGACAGGTCGGCATCGATCGATTCGTCGGTGAGCGCCTTGCGCAGCTTGGTGGGGCCCTTGGCCGTGTGGGACCACTTCTCGATGTTGTCGTGGTCGATCTTCTCGCAGCCGGTCCCGAGCCCGGCGAGCCCCATTCCGAGGAGGAACGCCACGGTGGAGAGCGGCAACAGGCGCGGCACCATGGCGCAAGCTTAACGTGGTGATACGTTCCGCGCGATGGCCGTTCGGCGCATCCTTCCCCCACGCGCTGCATCCCGACGCGCGGCACCCCTGGCGATCCTGTGCGCCGCTGCCGCGGCAAGCGCGTCGCCGCGCACCGATCCGACGACGGGGCGCGCGGTGTTCACCGGCGCGACGATGCCGCACGCGACGTCGATCGGCCTCAACCCGGCGGCGATCGGCCTGGGCGCGTTCGACGAGATCTACGTCGCGTTCGCCGGGGTGCTCGACCAGGTGCACGTCGATCTCGAGAAGGTCGACCTGTCGGGCGCGCACACGCCGGGCGCCAAGGTCCGCGACGTCGAGCCGTCGCCCGCCGCGATGCTGGCGTTCATCTACCACCTCGCCGGGGAGGCAGTGACGCTCGGCTTCGAGGCGCGCACCGCGCCGCGCGAGTCGTTCCCCGAGGGGCGCGATGCCCTGCGCTACCACACGCTCGGCGGCGGCCAGCGCGACTGGCTGGCGTCGGTGGGGGCGAGCATCAAGGTCACCGGCGACCTGTTCTTCGGCGCGAGCCTGTCGCACCAGAACTCGTTCCTGCGGCTGCGCTACGCGCGCGACACCGCGCTCGACAACGGCACCGGGCCCAGCGGCGTCGGCAGCGACTGCGGCGGCGCGCCGTGCGGGATCGAGAACCGGCTCGCGACCGAGCTGTACGACATCGACGTGCGCTCGCCGGTGTTCGCCACTGCGAACCTCAAGGTCAGCGTCGGCGCGCAGTACCAGATCTCGCGCGACACCTGGATCGGCGTCGGGTACCACACCCCGCCGGGGCTGTCGGTGCAGACCGAGCTTGCCGGCCACGTCCGCGTGACGCGCGCGCCGCGCGACTGCACGCCCGATCCCACGCAGACCTGCATCGTCGAGGGCGACTCGGTGGTCGAGATCCAGTTCCCGGCGAGCGTCGACGCCGAGCTGCGCGCCCGGCTGCCCAAGCAGCTCGACCTTCACCTCGGCGGGCGGTGGGAGGACCTGTCGCGGTTCTCGGCCTACGACGTGCGGCTCTATGGCAGCACGCTGCCGCGCAACGGGATCCCGGAGTGGACCGAGCGGCCGCGCGGCATGCACGACGCGTTCGCGGTGTGGGCCGGCCTCGAGCAGGTCGACACCGGCAAGAAGCCGCGGACCTACGGCGCGCGCATCGGCTACGAGACGTCGTCGGTGCCCGACGCGCGCACCTCGCCGGTGACGATCGCGCCCGCGTCGTTCACGCTCGACGTCGGCGCGCAGTGGCGGACCCAGTCGCACTTCATCCTCCAGCTGTCGTACGGCGCGCAGTTCTTCCCGTCGGTGAACGCCCGGGACAGCGCGTTCGATCCGCTCGCGCGCATCGCGTGCCTCGACAGCGAGACCGACTACACGACCCCGGCGTGCCGCTCGGTCCGCAACGGCTACGCCATCCCATCGGCGGCGGGCGACTACGAGCGCATCCAGCACGCGGTGCGCTTCGGGCTGCGCTATGAGTTCCAGTAGCGCGCCGCCGATCGCCGTGTTCGGCGCGACCGGCGAGGTCGGCCGGCGCGTGGCCGCCGAGCTCGCGCGCGCCCAGGTCGCGGTATCGATCGTCGGGCGGCGGCGCGAAGCGCTCGACGAGCTCGGCCGTGCGCTGCCAGCCGCCCGCGCGCACGTGGCCGAGGCGAGCGACGCGGCGGCGCTGACCCGCGCATTCGCCGGCGCGCGCGTGGTGGTGAACGCCGCCGGACCGCTGCGCGAGACGCTGACGCCGGTGCTGACGGCCGCGATCGCGGCGGGCGCGCACTACGTCGATGTCGGCGGCGAGCAGCCGGCGCTGGCCGCGGGCTACGAGCAGCTCGACGCGCAGGCCCGCCGCTCGGGCAAGGTCGCGCTGCTCGGCGCCGGGCTCGACTGCGCGCTCGGCGACCTCGCGGCGGCGTGGGCGGCGCGCCAGCTCGTCGGCGGTGGCGACGTCGACCCCGGCGAGCTCGTGCGCGACGAGACGCCCAGCGCGATCGTGCGGATCGCCGAGGACCGCCCGATCGACGACATCGCGATCGGCTACGTGTTCGACGACCTCGCGCTCACCGCGGGCAGCCAGCGCGCGCTGTTCGGCGCGGTCGGCACGCGCACGCTGGTGTGGTGCCGCGATCGCTGGGAGCCCGGGCGCGCCGGCGACCACCGCATGGTCAACGCAGGGCCCGAGCTCGGCGGCGAGCGCGATGCCGTCGCGTACGCCGGTGGCGATCCGATCACGATCCCGCGCCATGTCGCCGCGCAGCGGGTCGCGAGCTACGTGTCGACGACGCGCAGCCCCGGCGCGGCCGCCGCGCTGCGCCTCCTGTCGCGCGCGCTGCCGTTCGTGCCCCGGCGCGCCAGCGAGCTGCTCGTGCCGTACGCGCCGGCCAACGCCGATTACGCGCGCACGCAGTTCGCCGTCATCGCGCACGTCCGCCGCGGCTTCGCGTCGGCGCAGATCGCCGTGCGCGGCCGCGATCTCTATCGCACCACCGCCGCGATCGCCGCGTGGTTCGCACGCCGGCTCGTCGAGCGCCGCGACGGGCCGACCGGCATGCGCGCGCCCGCAGAGCTCGTGCGCGCCGAGCCGGCCCTGCGCGCAATCGCTGGCACTGCGGACTTGACGATCGTTCCGAGTTTTGGTTAGCGGCGCGCGAATTGTGACGAAGGCTTGCCGAGCGCCCGTCACTTCCGTTCGCGTGGTATCAACCATCGATGCGCACGTCGTGGCAGCTCGAGGCCGAAGCACAGATCGGCCGCGGTATCACGGCGCGCCGGTACCGGATGGCCAACGGCCTTGGGCTGCTCACGGCGATCGACCGGCGCGCGCCGATCGTCGCCCTGCAGACCTGGTATCGCGTCGGGTCGCGCCACGAGCGCCCCGGCGCGACCGGGATGGCGCACCTGTTCGAGCATCTGATGTTCGGCAAGACCGAGAGCCTGCCTCCCGGCGAGTTCGATCGGCTGGTCGAGCGCACCGGCGGCGAGTCGAACGCCGCGACGTGGGTCGACTGGACGTACTATCGGCTATCGCTGCCCGCGCGCGATCTGCCGCTCGGCGTCCGGCTCGAGTCCGAGCGCATGCAGCACCTGGTGCTCGAGCACACGCCGGTCGAGGCCGAGCGCGACGTGGTCACCAACGAGCGCCGCGAGCGAGTCGAGGACGACGTCGACGGCTGGCTCGACGAGCAGCTGATGGCGCACGCGTTCACCGAGCACCCGTATCGCTGGCCGACGATCGGCTGGATGGAGGATATCCGCGCGCTGCCGCTGCCCGATATCCGCTCGTTCTATCGCACGTGGTACGCGCCCAACAACGCGACCCTGGTGTGCGTGGGCGACTTCGACGAGGCGGCGCTGATGGACCTGGTCGCGACCAGCTACGGCGCGATCCCGTCCGCGACCTTGCCGGTGGTGACCGCGCCGCGCGAGCCCGATCAGACCCGCGAGCGCGTGGTGCGCGCACCCAAGCCGATCGCGACCGATCGCCTGCTGATCGGATACAAGGCGCCCGGGCAGGACGACGCCGACTGGGCCACGCTCGAGATCGTGGCGACGCTGCTCGCCGGCTGCGCGTCGGCGCGGCTGTATCGCCGGCTGGTGATCGAGAACGAGGCCGCGTCGTCGGTCGATGCGCAGCTCACGCCGTTCCGCGATCCGTCGCTGCTGCGGCTCGCGGTCACCGCGGCGCGCGGCCACACCGCCGACGAGATCCTCGTCGAGATCGACCGCGAGCTCGCGGCGATGGCCGAGCACCCGCCGGAGCGCGTCGAGGTCGAGAAGGCCAAGGCGATCGCCGAGACCGATTTCTGGACCTCGCTGGCCGACGTCGACGGCAAGGCCGAGGCGCTCGGTCACTACGAGACGGCGCTCGGCGATTTTCGCAAGGTGAACGCGATCGCCGCGCGGCTCGCGGCGGTCACCGCCGAGGATGTCGCGCGCTGCGTGCGCGGCTACCTGCGCGCCGACCGCCGCACGAT
>DATIPJ010001242.1:0-4672 GCA_035472155.1 Kofleriaceae bacterium | reverse complement strand
TGATGCGCGCGAGCGTGTACAGCAGCGTGGTCTTGCCCGCGCCGCTCGGGCCGAGCAGGCCGAGCAGCTCGGCGCGCTCGACGGCGAGCGAGATGTCGTCGAGGATGGGCTTTCCGTGCGCGCGCACGGTCAGGTGGCTGACCGGCAGCCGCCACGTGCCGCGGCGAAATCCGCGCGGCGGCCACTCGGCGCCGAGCAGGAAGTCCCACTGGCCCACGCACACACGCTGCCCGGGAAGCGCGCGAAACCCCTCGGGCGGCACCATCTCGAGGTCGACGCGCGTGCGGTTGGTCTGCGACAGGTTGTGGACCAGGAACAGCCCGTCGCGCTGCGGGGTGATCGACGCGTGCGCGCGCGAGACGCCCTCGTCGCAGCTGGCGATGAAGTCATCGTCGGGGACGATGTGGCGAAACCCGCGCGCGCAGCCGACCCGGTGTGCATCGCTGCCATCGGCGCCGCAGCCGATCACGACGCCCGGGGTGCGCGGATCGGCCGCCGATCCGAGGATCAGCGGCTGATCCACGTGGCGCCACGGAAACGACTCGTCGGTGGCGTAGCACCGCGGGCACGCCAGCGCGGCATCTGCGATCGGCGCGCCGCACGCTCGGCAGTGGATCATGTGCCACCTTCCATGCGGCCCACGTCGCGCCAGCCTAGGGCAACCGCTGATGGCGCGCAATGGTGCGCCGGACATACTAGGGATCCATGAAGCTCGTTGCGCTGCTCGCGTTCGCGATGTTCTCCACCGCCGGCGCGTCCGGTTGCTCGAGCAAGCCCGCCGAGCAGCGCAAGGAGCCCGCGCCTGCAGCCGCCGAGGAGCCCAGGGCCGACCCTGCGCGCGTCACCGAGCCGACGGCCGCGCCGCAGCCCGCGGGGGTGGCCCCGACGACCGGCACGATCCCCAACGACTTTCCCAAGGAGTGCGTCGGCTACGCGGCGCTGATCGACAAGCTCAAGGGCTGCGATCAGCTGGGCGGCGCACGCGCGAGCCTGCTCAACGCCTACGAGAGCCTGCGCTCGGCATGGGCCACCGTTCCCGCCGATCGCCGCGACGAATTCGCGCGCCAGTGCGGCACGCAAGCCGAGAGCGTGCGCAACGCCGCTGCGGCGACCTGCGGCCTGTAGCTGCCGGATCACGGGATCGACGGGCAGCTGACTTTGATCGACAGGCCGTTGTTGTCCTCGCGGCACTCGCGCGCGATGCCACGGCCTGTGCCGCGATCGTCGACGAGGACCGCGCCGTCGCCCATCGCGCCCTCCCAGCCGCAGCTGATGGTGGTGCAGCTCCCCGGGGCGAGCGGCTCGGCAGTCAGGGCCTGGCAGCGCAGCTGCGACGGCGTGGTCGACGCATAGACCGCGACCGGAACGCCCGCGGCGGTCGGCTCACTGCCGCGGTTACAGACCTCGGCGGTCACCGTCGGTGGGCCCGCGTTGCACGTGACCTTGGCCTGCTTGACCGTGAGGTCGGGGCTCGCGTGCGCGGCCGTGGCGGCGTTCGCGGGGGCCATGCGGAAGCTGTTGAGCCCGGTCTGTGTCCAGTTGCGCACCCAGCGGCTGGTGCGCGGTACGGTCCCCGCGTCGTCGATATTGGTCACGCTGTACGCGTGCTGGTTCCAGATCGCGCGCGCGCCGACCCAGCGGTCGATCGTGTCGGCGAGCACGTGGACGCCGGCGGTGGCTCCCGCAGGGTGCGAGGCGTGGCACACGTTACCGGCGGCCGGGACGGGCGCGTTCGGCTTCTCGCAGACCAGGCCAGCGCCGCAGTCAGCGCTGGTCGTGCAGCGGCAGCGCCCGAGCGCGTCGCTCGCCTGCTCGCGCCCGCAATGCGTGGCGCTCGGGCAATCGGTGTCGTCGACGCACGACGCGCCGTCGAACAGCGGGTCGACCAGGGGGCACGATACGCCGCAGCTCTGGTTCGACGTCGTGATCAGCTCGGCGTTGTGGTCGCCGTCGACGTCGGCGATCACCGGGTTCTCGAACCAGCTGCACGAGGTGCGCGCGCGCGAGGACAGCACCCTGCCCGTCGCACCGTCGTAGAGCCGCGTGAAGCACTGGTCGCTGTGCGCGACCTCGGCGCGGCCATCGCCGTCGAAGTCGAACGCCGACGACCCGGCCAGGTTGAGCGCGTTCGCCTCCGAGGGCAGCGACCACAGGACGCCATCGGTGGTGAGCGACGCGCAGGTCGCCCTGTCGGGTGTGCCGCGACAGTCGGGGTCCAGGACCGTGTAGGCCGCCCCGCCAGCGGCGCCGAGCTCGGCGCGGCCGTCGCCGTCGAAGTCGGCGATGATCGGCGGCCCGCCCTGATGATCCGGCGTGCGAGGTGGATCGTTGCCCTTCAGCTTTGCGGTGAACACCTCGCGGCCGTCGATGGTGAACACGTGCGCCTCACCGTCGTAGATGACTGCGACCTCGGCGATGCCGTCGGTGTGCGCGCGATCGTCCTGTCCGCTCGCCGGATAGGTGCCGAAGTCGCCGACCGCGACGTGGCCGTTGACGCCCGGCAGGCCGCGCTTCATCCCCCACTTGCGCTCGGTCTTGTCCCACGGGTACAGGCCCGTGCCGGTGACGAGCTCGGGCACGCCATCCCCGTCGACGTCGGCGACCACCGAGATGTACCCCACACCGACCGAGTCGACCGAACGGCCGACCGCCAGCGACTCGTCGATCGCCGCACCGGTCTGCCCGTTGTAGACCGCCCCGAGGAAGATCACCTCGGGCTTGCCATCATCGTCGAGGTCGTGGATCGACGGCCCGGCCCAGTCGCACAGCGCGTCCCCGAGCGTCGACTGGGTCTGCCACAGCACTTGCCAGCCCGAGGGCTTCCTGGTGAACGCGACCAGGCCGCCCTGCGAGCGCGCAGCCACGATCTCGGGCGTGGCGTCGTCGCCCCCGAGATCGGCGATCGCGACCGGCGCCGTCGCGATCACCGTCGGCGATTCGATCGTCGCCTGCTGCTGACAGGTCGCACCGTCGATCACGCGGATCACGCCGAAGAACGCCGGGTTCACACCGACGCACGACTCGGTGCCCTGATCGGTGAAGTTGTACGTGGGGAACACGATCGACGGCGCCGCCGACGCGCCGAACGCCGCGACCATCGGCGTGGCCAGCACATTGATGTGGTCGGGGAACGCGTCGCCCGCGGGCGGCCCGAGCCACTCGCACTGCACCCCGGGGAAGAACACGCCCGGCACCGGAGCGCTCTTGCACGCCGGATCGCTCATGCCGCCGGGCCCGAGACCCCACGGCACGCACTCCTTGGCCGACGTATCGCAGTACGTATCGCCCACGCAGTCGGTGTTCCTGGCGCACGCGGTCGGCTGCGCGACGCAGGTGTCGTAGCGGCAGACCTGGCCGGCGGTGCACATCGCAGCGCAGCCGGCGGCGGCGTCGGGCACGCTCGGCTCGCGGCCGTGGCATCCCGCTGCCACCAACGCCGCAAGCGCGAGCCATCTCATCGCCGCCCGAGCCTACCCTCTCATCCACCGCGGCGATACCGAACGCCGCTGCTACGTGCAGCCCTTGGCGAGCGGATTCTCGAGGCACTCCTTCGAGAGGTGCACGCCCTTGGCGCGCTCGGCCTTCGCCGCGGCGTTGCGTGCCGCCTGGATCCGCTGCTCCATCTCGAACTTCTGCTGGCGGAGGCGATCGAGGTTGGCCTGTGCCGACTTGCGATCGGCATCGGTCTGCGCCGACTTCACCGCAGCGTCGGCGGCCGTGAGCCGATCATCCTGATCTTTCATATCGCGCGCCAGCCGATCGACGCGATCCTGCGCCTCCTTGGCGACCGCCTCGGCCTTCGCCTTGGCCTCCTCGGCCATTTGCGCGGTGACCGCCGCGGCATCCGACTCGCGCTTGCGCTGAACCGCAAAGAAGATCAGCCCGACCGCAGCGACCAGGGCGATGCCGGTGATGGCGAGCATCCAGGTCGGCCGCGTCTTCGCGACATGCGCGCGACGGAGCTCCATCTCCTGCTGCAGGCGCTGCTGCTCGAGGGCCGCCTGGACGCGCTGGCGCTCCATGGCCTCGGCCGACTCGACGCGCATGCGCGCTTCGCGCTCAGCACCCTCGCGCGCTTGCTCGATCCGCAGCAGCTCCTCACGCTCTGATCGGACCTTGGCTTCCTCCGCCTCGCGGCGTTTTCGTTCGGCCTCCGCCGCTGCAGCCCGTCGGGCCTCCTCGGCGCTCCGCACCGCGTGCTCCTCTTCCTGCACGCGACTCTCCTCGATCTGCCGGAGCTCGCGCAGCGAGAACAACACGGAATTCTCACGTTTCTCGGGCTGTGCCATAGGGGGGACCTGAGCTTCAATTTTTATCACGCACGATCTCGTGGGGCAACGAGCACGATTGTGGGCGGGTCCCTACTACGCTACACACTCGTGCCCCATGGGCTTCGTCGATTTACACAGCCACGTGCTGTACGGCCTGGACGACGGTGCGCCCGACGAAGCGACCGCGGTGGCGATGCTCGATGGCCTCGCGACGCTGGGAATCTCCGAGCAGTGTGTGACACCTCACCAGCGCGCGGGCCTCTACCTGCCGAGCTGGGAGCGGATCGAGGCTGCGCTCGCCGTCGTCGAGGGGCTGCGCCGGCCGAGCCACCCGACCCTGCGCCTCGGCGCCGAGAATATGTGGGATGATGTATTCATCGCCCGGTTGGCCGCCAACGAGA
>DATIPJ010001241.1:0-4607 GCA_035472155.1 Kofleriaceae bacterium | reverse complement strand
TTGATGAAGCACGGATCCGGCATATGACCCGCATGACGGACAGCGCACCCATCCTCGAATGCCGCGACCTCTCGGTCGGCTACGACCGCCCCGTGCTCGAGCACATCAACCTGTCGATCGGGCGCGGCGAGATCGTCGCGCTGCTCGGCGGCTCGGGCAGCGGCAAGTCGACGCTGCTTCGCACGATCGTCGGGCTCCAGCCGCCGCTGGCCGGCGAGGTCATCGTGTTCGGCGAGCCGATGTACCAGCTGCCGCCCGACGAGCGCGACCGCCTGCTGCGCCGCACCGGCACCGCGTTTCAGCAGGACGCGCTGTTCGGCTCGATGACGATCGAGGACAACATCGCGCTGCCGCTGCGCGAGCTGACCGGCCTGCCGGCGCCCGTGGTCCGCGAGATGGTGCGCATGCGGCTCGCGCTCGTCGGGCTGGCCGGGCTCGAGCACCGCATGCCCAACGAGATGTCGGGCGGCCAGCGCAAGCGCGCCGCACTCGCCCGCGCGTCGATCCTCGACCCCGAGCTGGTGTTCTGCGACGAGCCATCGGCCGGGCTCGACCCGGTGGTCGCGGCCGGCATCGACGAGACGCTGCTCCGGTTTCGCGCGGCGCTCGGCATCACGCTGGCCGTCGTCACCCACGAGCTCGAGAGCATTCGCACGATCGCCGACCGCGCGATCATGTTCGCGGACGGCGGGCTCCGCGCCAGCGGCACGATCGACGAGCTATCGCAGAGCCGCGACCCCGACGTGTTCGGGTTCTTCCACCGCGTCGCCGACCCGGAGGGCGCCCCCGCGGCCCACCCGGCGACCTAGGACCACCATGCCGAGCAAAGCACAGAGCATTCGAGTCGGACTGTTCGCCACCGCGACCCTGGTGCTGATCGCCGTCGTCCTGATCGTGTTCGGCGGCCTGCGGGTCTGGGAGAAGGAGGATCGCTACCGCGTCGTGTTCGAGGGCTCGGTGATGGGGCTCGAGCCCGGCGCGGTGGTCTATCTCAACGGCATCCGGGTCGGCACCGTCGAGGACGTCGCGGTGCACAAGGGCGACCTGCGCAAGGTCGACGTGGCGATCTCGGTCGACCGAGGCACGCCGATCCGCACCGACACGCTGGCGATGCTGCAGTACGCCGGCATCACCGGGTTGAAGGTCATCGACCTGCGCGACGGAACCGCGGCCGCCGCGCCGCTGCCGCCGGGCAGCGAGATCACCGCGGGGGTCGGCCTGCTCGACAAGCTCGAGGCGCGCGCGCAGGCGATCGCCGACCAGTCGGCCGAGCTGATGAAGCGCGTGGGCGCGCTGACCGACAACCTGATCGAGGTCACCGAGCCCGCCAAGGTCGCCGCGAACAACTTCGCCGAGCTGAGCGGCTCGCTGCGCACGATGGTCGACGAGAACCGCGCCGGGCTTCGCCAGTCGATGGCGACCCTGGAGAGCTCGCTCGCCGCGATCCAGAAGACCGCGGCCGGCGCGACCCAGCTGCTCGACGGCCAGGTGACGCAGCTGGTGACCAACGCCGGCGACGCGGTGACCACGCTCAAGACGCTGATGACCGCCAACGAGGGCCCGCTGCGCGCGGCGGTGTTCGATCTGCGCGAGGCCAGCCGCAGCTTCAAGGAGCTGGCGCGCGAGGTCCGCCAGAAGCCGTCGCGCCTGTTGTTCTCGACGGCGCCCTCCGAGAGGAAGCTGCCATGATCCGCCTGATCGCCATCATCGCCCTCGCGTCCGCCGCCTGCGGCGGCAAGGTGACCGAGACGCGCTACTACCAGCTCGCGCAGGCCGACGCCAAGCCCAAGGCCGGCAGCGAGATCCTGGTGCTCGAGACGCTCGCGACCGACGCGGCGTACGACGACGATCGCATCGTCTATCGCACCACGCCGTTCCGGCTCGATTACTACCACTACCATCGCTGGACGAGCACGCCCGGCGTGATGGTCGGCAACTTCCTCGAGCAAGCGCTCGAGACCAGCGGCACGTTCCGCGCGGTGGTTCGCGAGCGGACGCCCGATGCGCCCGCCGTCTTGACCGGGCGCGTGATCGCGATCGAGGAGGTCGACCACTCGCGCACCGAGTGGCTCGGGCGGATCGCGATCGAGCTGGTGCTCAGCGATGCCCACACCGGCGCCATCCTGTGGACCGAGCGAATCGACGAGAGCGAGCCGCTGCGCCAGCAAAATCCCGAGGGACTCGCGCAGGCGCTGTCGATCGCGATGTCGAGGATCGTGGCACACGCGGTGCCGGCGATCGCATCCGCTATCCGAGCGATGCCCGAGGAACACCCTGCGACAGTCTCGCGATCGCGCTAGCGCGGCCGGACATTGGGGGCATGAAGCGCACGCGTGGCCGTCAGTCGGGATTCACCCTGCTCGAGATCATGATCGTGGTCGCCCTGATCGGGGTCCTCGCCGCGATCGCGCTGCCGAGCTTCACTCGCGAGTCGCGCAAGGCCAAGGGCGACTCGGAGGTCGCTGCGTTCTTCGGAGAGCTCAAGGTGCGTGAGGAGCAGTACGCGGTCGAGAACGGCGCCTACCTCTCGACCGGCACCGGCGAGACCAACACGTTCCCCGCGACGGTGAGCGCCGGGTCGCAGACCCTCGGCACCCTGCCGACGACCTGGCAGGCGCTCAAGGTCCGCACGCCGGAGAGCACCGCACGCTGCGGCTATGTCGTCATCGCCGGCCTCAAGACCGACACCGCCGGCACGATGGCCAGCACGTCGTTTGGCTACACGCCGCCGGCCAAGAACTGGTTCTACGTCCTGGCCCACTGCGACCTCGACGGCAACAACACGGTCGACAGCTACTACTTCATCAGCAACGACAACAGCAAGATCCAGAAGATCAACTACGGCCAGTAAGCCGGCCGCCTACATCCCGCTCCGCTTATCTTCGCTTAGTTATTTCTTTCGATTCGCGCGCGGTCACACAACAGTTGCGCGGGTACCCGCGGCATCCGTTCGTCACCCGGGAGACAGGCTGGGTGATACTCGGCCGCATGAAGCACGCGCTGGTCGCGCTCGCGCTCACGGGTTGCGTCACGACGGCAGGGATCGTGAAGAAGCAGGACGTCCCGCTCCCGCTGCTCGTCGGCGCGGTCGTCCTGGACATCGTCGTGATCTCCGCGGCCGCGTCGCAGGTGCAGGAGTACACGGTCGGCGCCTCGCTCGCGACCGGCCTCGCGTTCACGGCGGTCGACGTCGCCGTCGGATGCCTCATCGGCGCGTGCTCGTCGCTCCGGCTCTAGGCTTTCCGTGCGTCACCCCAGCATGTCCACGCGCGGGACGCGGATCGCATTCGCGTTCGCCATCCTCATTGCGCTCGCGCTGCCCAAGCGCGTCGACTGCCGTTTTCCCGGCGGGACCTGCGGCCACACGGGGAGGTGGCGCACGTCGTGTACCGACTACGAGATCGAGCCGCTGGGGCTCTACTTGATCGAGCTGGTGGCCGTGCGCGACGTCGGGTTCGCGTACTCGACCGCCGAGGACTGCCGATAATCCGTGCTTGCAAGGCTCGCGCAGATCCCGAACACTCTGATCGATGTACCGCGACGACAAGGTCAACCTCGATGAACGAGATCGCGCGGTCGGCGCGATTCTGATCGGTGAAGCCTTGATCGCATCGTGTGAGCGCGCCCAGACGGTCGGCGACGCCCATGGTCCCTCCGCCTGGCGGGCGATCCGTGATGCGCACGACGACTTCCCCGAGATCTGGCACAGCTTCGACCGCGCGCGTCACGTGCTCGCCCAGCGCGGCGCCAACGTCAACGGCTACGACGAGCTGCGCCCCCACGTGCGCACGCGGCTCGCGACCGGCGGCGACGACGCCAACCCGGAGGACGTGCGGGTCGATCCGGTCGCGCTCGACGACGCGCGGCGCGCCGCCGACGAGCTCAAGCTGGCGGTCCCCGGCGCGGACTGGGAGGCGATCGATCAGCGGACCAGCGGGCTGGTCCACGCGCCGCTCCTGCAGTCGCGGCGCAACAAGCTCGTCGTCGCCGCGCTGGTGCTGCTGTTCACGTTCGCGGTGCTGACCTGGCTGTCGGCGATCGTGCCGAGCAAGAAGCCCGACCGCAACGCGGCGATGCGCCGCGAGCTCGCCGAGATCGCGCTGCAGCGCCGGCTCCAGATCATCGAGCTCCAGCACGCGCTCGGCGACCGCTGCGATGCCACGGTGGCCCACCAGCTCGCCAAGCAGCTGGTCATGGACGGCCGCGGCGACGACGCCAAGGATCTCGCGGCGTCGTACACAGCGCGCTGCGGCGAGGACGCCGACGTGCTGCGCTGGGCCAATGCGCCGCGGCCCTGAGCGACGATGATCCGCCGCGCGCCGCGCCCCGAGCTGTTGCCGTTCGTCAGTCGGCTGTGGGCCTCCGACGCTGCCGGCGAGCGCGGGCAGGCTGCCGCCGAGCGAGAGCTCGTGCTGCCGACCGGCGCGATGCACCTCGTGATCCGCATCGACCATCCGCTGCGCCTGTTCGACGGCATCGATGCGCCCGACGCGCGCACGGTCGGCCACGCCGTCGTCGGTGGCGCGCGTGCGGCGCCCTACGTGCGCGACATCTCGCAGCCGGTCTCCTCGGTGGGTGCGCAGCTGCGGCCCGGCGTCGCCGAGCTG
>DATIPJ010001240.1:0-13446 GCA_035472155.1 Kofleriaceae bacterium | reverse complement strand
TCGCGCGCATCGAGCAAGCCGCAGAGCACGCCGTCAAGAGCGATCGATCGGAGGTGCAAGCCTGGACGGCGCTCGGACATGCGCATGTGTTTCGCTGCATCTACGAGATCACCCGCAGCGGCAGCAGCGCGAATTCCTGTGAGCGCGCGAAGACCGCCTTTGCCTCCGCGCTCGCGATCGAATCCGGGGACCCGCAGGCCAACAACGGCCTCGGGAACGCGCATCGCTGGGCCGCCGTGAGTCTCTACCAGACAGGGCACGATCCCACCGCCGAGTACGAGGATGCGCTGCGCAGCTACGGGGTCGCGAGCAAGATCGCTCCGCACAATCTCTACGCCTGTGTCAACCGGCTCGATCTCCATGCGTCGCTGGTGGAGTACCAGGCGGAGGTCGGCGTGGATCCGCAGGCTCACCTGAGCAAGGCGCGAGAGGTCGGCGCGGAGTGTTCGCGGATCGACAGGAAGTACTATCTCGTGTACGAGCATCTGGCGCGCAGCGAGCTCGGGCGCGCGCGCTACCTCGAGTCCCGCGGCGATCTCGATGGCGTGCAGGATGCGCTGGAACGTGCGTCGCGCTATCTCGACGAGGACGAGGCGGCCACCCCCGGAACCATGGCGGCCAAGTACTGGCGGCTCGTCGCAGTCGTGATGCGCGCACGGTCTCGACTTCGCGGGCGAGAGGACCCAACGCGCCTCATCGCCCAAGGCCGAGCGCTCATGACGGACCCGGCTCTGACGAACACGCCGATCGCGCTCGTCGAATCAGCTCGCCTCGGTCTCATCGCGGCGCAGTGGGCAGCCGCGAACGAAGGCAGCGCGCAATCCCTGAGGGCCCGCGCGCTCCGCGATGCAGAAACCGCCACCGGCCACGCCCACTGGCTCGCCGATGCCCAGCTCGTGGCGGCCGAGGCGTGCTACGCGATCGCAACGGCACAGCGATCGCGCGAGCTCGCAAAGCGCGGTGTCGATCACGTCGACAACGCGCTCCGCCTCGACCCGCAGTTTGCGGCCGCCAAGCAGCTGCGTGGCAAGCTCGAGCAGCTTGCTCGGTGAGGCACGCGCCGGGCTTCACTGCGCCGGATCACGGACCGCGTCGGCGGAGGCACCAGGCGGAGTGCAGTTCTTCGGATCAGGGCATGCGCCCGGCTCGCTCGGTCCAGCCTTCACGGACTCATCGGCGCCTTCCCCGGGAGGGGTGCAATTCTTCGGATCGGGGCATGCGTTCTCGTCGCCCGTGGGGCCGAGGAGACCTCTGCCGGGCAACGTGGGCGCGGGGTTCTTGCGCGGATTTACCTCGTCATGATCGCAGTGCACGCCGCGTAGCAGGAGCGCCCCGACGACAAGTAGCAGCACCAGCGGAACGCGCGCGCGCTTCGACCGACCCGCCACCACCATGCACACCACCAAACCGATTACCTTGAGCACCAGCATCACACTCTCCTTGAATGAGCCGTGATGTCAGCAAGCCGCGGACCATCGTTGCGAGGGCGCGATGAGGCCAGCGGAACCGACGAGTTAACTCAGCCGGATGTGCACATGATTGTGATGGGCAATCGACTCCGGCGACCTCGACCACGCGTCTGGCAAGCTGCCAGTCGCGAACCCTGCGATCGCGCTGGACGCGAGGCGTCTGTCGAATCGCCGCGGCGACCGTGCGCGCACACACGACGCACGCTCGTGCAGGTCGAGGCGCGGTCGTCCACCAGCGCATACGCGCTTACTCGCGTCTCACCCTCGCGGGTGGCAGGATCCGGCGGGCAGCAAGCCCAGCCACCAACGTGCGGCAATCACTACCACCGCGGCGCCGCCCTCCGGTCAGGCACCGATCGTCGGGTGGAGTGCCATGTTTGGCGACATGCCGCGAGACGCGGCTGCGGCTATAGTCCGCGGCCGTCCCGTGGGGCAATCAACGCTTCCTCCCAGCCTCGGTGCGCGCCGCGCTGGTTCTCCTGGCAGCGACCAGGTGCGCGGCGTGGTGGTCGTGTTCTCGGGCGGCGCTGCACGTGCTCGCGCGCTCCACGTCGGGGTGGACGGTCTGAGGCTCGGCCGCGGTGACGATGGCGAAGACGCGGGCAAGGGGGAGGCGAGAATCGACGACGGGCGGATCTCGCGCAGGCATGCCCGGATCGCGTTCGAGGACGGACGCTGCGTGGTCACCGATCTCGCCAGCCAGAACGGAACCTACGTCGACGGTGTGCTCGCCACCCCGAACGTGTCGACCCCGGTCGAGCGCGTCATCCGGGTCGGCGACTCGCTGCTCGTCCCGTGTGCCGATATCACGGAATTCGAGCGCGGCATGCAGACCAGCGACGGCTTCGTGCGCGGGCCCGCGATGCAGGCGCTGCTCGACGAGGTCGCACGCCTGGCGCAGTCGAGCGCGACGCTGCACGTGCGCGGCGAGAACGGCACCGGCAAGGAGGGCATCGCGCGGGCGTTCCACCGCGCGCGCGGCAACCCCGAGCGCCCGCTGGTCGCCGTCAACTGCGCGACGATTCCCCACGCGCTCGCCGAGCGCCTGCTGTTCGGTGCCCGCCGCGGCGCGTACTCCGGCGCCGACACCGACGCCACGGGCTACGTGCAGGACGCCAGCGGCGGCACGCTGTTCCTCGACGAGATCGGCGAGCTCGATCTCCAGGTCCAGGCCAAGTTGCTGCGCGTGCTGGAGTCCAGGACGGTGCTTCCGCTCGGTGCATCGAAGCCGCATCAGGTCGACTTCGCGCTGTGCTCGGCGACCAACAAGGACCTGCGCGCGCTCGTCGCCGCCGGCCTGCTGCGCGAGGATCTGTACTTCCGCGTCGGCCTCCCGGCCGTGATGCTGCCGGCGTTGCGCAACCGCCCCGAGGAGATCCCCGCGTTGCTCGAGCACGAGCTGGCCAAGCTGTCGGCGCGGCCGGCTCCCCACGTGTCGTTCGTCGAGCAGTGCCTGTTGCGGCCATGGCCCGGCAACGTCCGCGAGCTGCTGGTCGAGGTGCGCACGGCCGCGCAGTCCATGCTCCCGGGTGGCAACCGCGTCGAGGCACGCCACCTGGCTGCGACCGCCGGCATGCTTTTCGGGGCGCCCGGGCACGACGAGCGCGCGGCCGCGCCGGGCAGTCTGCCGCCCGCAGCGCCGACCGAGACCCCGCGGGACGATCGGCGCAAGCCCATCCAGCGCGACGATCTCGAGTGGCGCCAGCGCATCGAGGAAGCGTTGCGGGCCAACGCCGGCAACGTCGCGGCCACGGCGCGCGCGCTCGGCCTGCATCGCACGCAGCTGCGCCGGCTGATCGCGCGCACCGGCATCACGGCCGATGCCTTCACCGATCTGGACGACGACGCACGTGACCGCCGCGGGCCGTGCACGGCCCGATCCTGGAGGCATCTCTGACGGCTGCATCGGCTGCGACGCGACATGCTAGCGTCTCCGCATATGGCCGGTGACGAGGTACCCGGGGAGACCGAGGAGGTAGACCACAGCTGGGCCCCGCCCACGGAGCTCGACGGCTTCCGGATCATCCGTCAGCTCGCGCGGGGAGGCATGGGCGCGGTCTACCTCGGACACGACGATCTGCTCGAGCGACCGGTTGCGCTCAAGTTCCTGGCCAGCGGCGACCTGACGATCCCCGCGCGCGAGCGGTTTCGCATCGAGGCCCGGGCGATCGCGCGGCTGCAACATCCCAATGTCGTGCAGATCTATCGCGTCGGCGAAGTGCACGGCCGGCCGTACCTGGCGTACGAGCTGATCACAGGCCACAGCCTCGACAAGCTTCCCAAGCCGGTGCCGTGGTCGAGCGCGCTCCGGATCGCGCTCGGCGTAGCGCGCGGGCTGTCGGCGGCGCACGCGCGCGAGGTGCTCCACCGCGATATCAAGCCCGCCAACGTGATGCTGTCCGAGAGCGGCGAGGTCAAGCTGCTCGATTTCGGGCTCGCCAAGCTACTCGATGGCGTGCCGCTCGGCAGCCCCGTCGGACGCGTGAGCGCCGCTGGCCTCGACCAGCCTACCGGCGTCGGCACCGCGCCGGACGCGCGCATGTCGCTGTCCGGAGCCGTCACCTCGCAACGCGTCGCGCACGGCTCGGGCGCGCGCGGCTCGGCCGCCGAAGGCTCCGGCCGGACAGCTGGACCCCTCGGATCTGTGACACGGGAAGCCTCGCTCACGGTCACAGGGTCCATCCTGGGCACGCCGCACTACATGGCGCCCGAGCTGTGGCGCGGCGAGCCCGCGACGGCACAGTCGGACGTGTACGCGCTTGGTCTGTTGCTTTACGAGCTGCTCGCCGGCCGGCTTCCCCACGAGGGGCTGCGCGCGGCCGAGATCGCCGACGCCGTGCAATCCCTCGATCCGGTGCCGATCCGCGTGCTGTGTCCGTCGGCGCCGCAGGCACTGGCCGACGTCGTCGATCGCGCGCTCCGGCGGCGCCGCGAAGAACGGTTCCAGAGCGCGCAGGAGGTGCGCGACGCGCTCGAGGCCATCCGTGCGCTCTACAAGCCGTTCGATGCCGTGTCGGACATGACCGGGGGCAGCGCCGATGATGCGCGGACGGTCGCCGCGTCGTTCGCCCGCATCGCGCCGCGCGCGAGCGAGTTCTGCGCCCGGTTATACGAGCGGCTGTTCGCGGACCACCCGGAGCTCCGGCCGCTGTTTCCGGCCGACATGGTCCGGCTACGGCGCAAGCTCGTCGCGGCGCTGATCGCGATCGTCAACAACCTCCAGCACCCTGCGCGGCTGATTCCGCTGCTCGAAGATCTCGGCCAGCGCCACGCGTCCTACGGCGTGAAGCCGGACAACTTCGACGCAGTCGGCGCCGCGCTGCTCGGAGCGATCCACGACTTCGACGACCAGCTCGACGATGCGACCACCTCGGCGTGGACCCGCGCCTACGCGATGATCGCGCAGGCGATGCAGCGCGGGCTCGGCGCAGAGCGGCTCACCATGCCGCCCGGGCCCGCCGATCTGGCGACCAGCGAGGTCGCCACCACGCGCTACGCGAGGAATGGCGACGTCGGTCTGGCGTACCAGGTGATCGGCGATGGCTCCATCAACCTGATCGTGGTGACCGGCTGGCTCACCCATCTGGAGGCAGGCTGGCAATGGCCGGTGCTGGCGCGCTTCCTGCGCTCGCTGGCCACGCTGGGCCGGCTGATCCTCTTCGACGGCCGCGGCACCGGGCTCTCGGATGCCGGACCCGCGACTGCGCTGCTCGAGGATCGCGTCGCGGACCTGCGCGCTGTGCTCGACGCCGCGGGTGCCGAGCGCGCGGTGTTGCTCGGCCTCGGCAACGGCGCCGCGGAGGCGCTGCTGTTCGCCGCCACGCACCCGGAGCGCACGCGCGCGCTGGTGCTGTACGGCGCCAACGCGAAGACGACCGAGGGCGACGGCCACCGTTACGGCCTGTCGGTCGACGAGAACGACGAGCTGGTCGCCCGCATGCGCCAGTCGTGGGGCGAGCCGCTGTTCCTCGAACGGCTCGCGCCCTCGATGGTGGACGACCGGTTATTCCGCCAGCGCTGGGCGCGCTACCTGCGTGCGGCGGCGAGCCCCGGCGCGGCGATCGCGCATCATCGCGCCGCCGCCGCGCTGGACGTGCGCGCGGTGCTCCCCGCGATCTGCGTGCCGACGCTGGTCCTGCACCGCGAGGCGGATGCAGCGGTTCCCATCGCCGCAGGTCGCGCCGCGGCCGAGCAGATCCCCGGTGCGCACTTCGTCGCGCTCGCCGGCGGCGACCACCTGCCGTTCGTCGGCGACAGCGCAGAGATCGCCGACGAGCTGCACCGGTTTCTGCCGCGCGTCGCGCAGCCGGTCGACGCGCCGCACTTCCTCGCCGCGGTGGTGGCGTTTGCGGAGCGAGGTGGCGCAGGCGTGGACGACGCGGTGCGGATCGCATGCGAGCGCGAGGTCGCGCGGTTCCGCGGCGTCGAGCTGTGCGGCGTCGGCGCCGGCCGCGCCACCGCGATGTTCGACGGCCCGGGCCGGGCCGTGCGGTTTGCGCGTTCACTGCTCGCACGCGCGCGGGCGCTGGGGACACAGCTCGGGGCCGGTGTCAGCTTCGATACCTGCCGGTTCGGCGATGCCGAGGTCGACGGCGACGCAGTGCGCACCGCGCCCCTGATCGCCGCGCGGGCCCCCGGCGGCGCGATCGTGGTGAGCGACGCGGTGCGGGCGCTGCTCGGCGGCGCCGTCAAGCTCGCGCCGCACGGCGAGCTCGGCGGCGCGCGGCTCCACGCGGTGATCGACGATGCGAAGTGACCCTCACTCCCCGTCGTCCGGCCCGTCGTTCGCCGCCACGCCGAGCTTCTTCATCAGCCGGTAAAGCACGAAGCGATTCTTCACGCCGAGCACGCGCGCCGCGCGCGTCACGTTGCCCTCCGCCGCGGCGAGCGCGGTCTCGATCTGGGCGCGACCGATCGCGTCCGCCGCACGCGCGGGCGCCGCCTCGGCGAACCGCTGCTCGATTCCGCCGGTGAGCTCGATCGTGTCTCCGGGGCTCTCCGCCAGCGCTTGCCACAGGATCTGCGCGAGCTCGCGCGTGTTGGTGCGGAACGTGTGACGCAGCAGTCGATCGATCAGCGCCGGGGCGACGCGCGGCACGAGCCGGTCTCCCGAGAGCTCCGGACGGACGGACGGACCCTTCGGATCGGTGACACGGGGGGCCTCGAAGAAGCGCCGCCGCACCTCGTCGTTGCCGGCGGCGACGCGGCCGAGCAGGTGACGCACGAGCAGCGGGATGTCCGCCGTGCGCGCCGACAGCGGAGGGACCTCGACCTTGAGTGCGAAACGGGCGGCGAAGTCATGCTTGAGCT
This sequence comes from Kofleriaceae bacterium, assembly GCA_035472155.1. Lineage (GTDB taxonomy): Bacteria > Myxococcota_A > Polyangia > Haliangiales > Haliangiaceae > JABFXX01. Next base: position 6,667 of record DATIPJ010001240.1, on the reverse strand, counting down.
CGCCGAGCGCGCGGTTGGTCGCCGCCACGACGTGCAGATCGGCGAACCGCGTGCGCGACTCGCCGAGCCGCTGATACTCGCCCTTGCGATCGAGCACGCGAAGCAGGTGCGCCTGCAGCGCGGCCGGCAGCTCGCCGATCTCGTCGAGGAACAGCGTGGTTCCGTCGGCCTCGCCGATCAGACCTTCGCGATCGGCCGCGCCGGGGTTGGGATAGTTCTTCGCATTGCCGAACAGCTCCGCGTCGACGAGACCGGCGGGAAACGTTGCCGCGTTGCGGGCCACGAGCGGGCGCTGACCACGCGGCGACAGCGCGTGGATCGCCGCCGCGCACAGCTCCTTGCCCGTGCCGCTCTCCCCGTGCACGAGCACGTGCTCCCCGGCGTTGGCCGCGAACGCGAGCCGATCGCGCAGCATCCAGGCCGCGGGCGTCTCGCCCACGAAGCCGAACGGATCGGCCGCACCGAACGCCACCTCGCCGCCGAGCCGCAGACTCGCGAGCTCCGGCATCGGATCGGGCCGGCGCGCCACGAGGAACACCATCACGCGCTCGAGCTGCAACGTGTCACCCGGCTTGACCTCCGCGCGCTCGACGCGCTCTCCGTTGACCAGCAACGGACAGACGCCGATCGACTCGACGGCCAGGACGTCGCCGTGCGGCACCAGGCGGAGCTGCAAGCGAGACACGCGGAGGCTCTCGAACGGCTCGGTGAACCGGCGCGTTCCCGGCCGCTGCTGCTGGAAGCGCACCCGCTCGGCACCGTCTTCCGGGCGCTGCCCCCCGCGACCAAAGATCTGCTCGCGGTCGATCAGCGCCACCTCCCCGGCGCGGTCCGGATTCTCGCGCGCCCATCCGACCACCAGCGCCAGCGGTTCGAGCGGGCGCCGCAGAACGCGCACCGAACGCTCGAGCGACTGATCGAGGGTGGACCGCTCGTCTGGCATCGGCCGGACTCATCTTAGGTCGACATTGCCGGCAATGCAGCGGACATCGCATGTCTACGCGGGCGAACGGCGCGCGTCTCGGGCGACCGGGAGCGGCCGCGCGATTTCGACCATGCCATCCGCCGACCGCTGTCCTTGTCTGCTCCACCTTCCAGCGCATGCGCCGCGGAAACAGGATCGAGTCGTTCGCTCACGCGCCCAGGGTGCGGGCGATATCGAAGGCCGCGCGCGAGAGCGGGCGGACGGCGGCGGCGCTGCCGGCGGCATGCTCGCTGGCGGCGGTGCCGTCGCGGAGGCGGCCGGCGATGCCCTGCGCGATGCAGGCGCCGCGGTAGAGCTGATAGACGGCGTACCAGGCACTGCGTTCGAGGGGCGGTGCGCCGGTGCGGCGGCAGTAGGCTGCCTGGTATTCGGTGAGGGTGGGCAGGCCGTGCTGAGCCAGGTCGAGCTTTGCGAACTCGCTGCCCGGGTACCAGGGAAGGCAGAGATAGGTGAAGTCGCCCAGCGGATCGCCCAGGGTGGAGATCTCCCAGTCGAGGACGGCGATCACGCGGGGTTGGTGCGGGTGAAGGATGACGTTGTCGAGCTTGAAGTCGCCGTGGACGATGCGCGGCGGCACTTCGGCCGGGACGGTCGCGGCGAGCCATTCGCCCAGCCGGTCCATCTCGGGGAGAGACTCGGTCTGCGACGCCACGTATTGCTTGGTCCAGCGCGCGATCTGGCGCGCGAAGTAGTTGCCCGGCCGTCCGAAGTCGGAGAGGCCGAGGGCCGCGGGGTCGAACGCGTGGAGCTGGGCCAGCGTCTCGTTCAGCGCGTCGTAGATCGCGAAGCGCTCGCGCGGTGAGAGGTCGGGGAGCGTCGGCTCCCAGAGCACGCGGCCCTCGACGTGCTCCATCACATAGAACGGGGTGCCGAGGACCTCGGCGTCTTCGCAGAGCGCGTGGGGCTTCGGCACGGGAAAGCCGGTGGATGCCAGCGCAGCGAGGATGCGGTACTCGCGCTCGACGGCGTGCGCGGACGGCAGCAGGGCGCCTGGAGGCTTGCGCCGCAGCACCCAGCGCCGCCCACCGGCGACCAGCTGATAGGTCGGGTTGGACTGGCCGCCCTTGAACTGGCGCACGACCAGCGGGCCGCGGAAGTCGGGAATCTGCTCGGCGAGCCAGTCCGACAGGCGCTGCTCGTCGATCCGGTGGCGCTCGCGAACGGGCTGCGTGCCCTCGAAGTTGACCTGTCTTGCTCCCATCGGCGGGGCCGATGTTACTCCACCCGAAGGCCCAAGGCGCCGTGCTGGATCGCGGGGTTGGCTCACCCAGGTCGGTCAGTGCCAGTTCTAGCGAGCTGAGCACTCACGTCCGGCGGCTTGCGCTCGATCGGGAAGAGGCTCCAGCCAAACTGGTCGCGCGCAAAGCCGGCGATGCCGCGCGGCGCGGCGAGGATGACGACGACGGAGACGGCGCCCAGGACGATGAGGTGGATCGCGCCCGAGGCGCCGAGGTAGCGCTGGAGGAGGACGTAGACGGCCGCGCCGATGAGGGGCCCCTCGACGGTGCCGAGGCCGCCGACGACGACCATGAAGCTGGCGGTGGCGGACCACTCGATCGAGAACGAGGCGTTGGGCTGGATGAACGGGGTCTGGATCGCGATCAGGGCGGCGACGAGGCCCGTGCCGGCGGCCGCAAGGACGAAGGCGAGGAGCTTGACGCGCCAGACGTGGACGCCGAGGCCAGCGGCGGCGTCCTCGGCGTCGCGGATCGCCATGAGGGCGAGGCCGGTGCGCGAGCGCAGCGTGAGGACGACGAGGGCGACCATCGCGAGCAGCAGGCCGATCGCGACGAAGTAGATGACCCAGGGGCCGATGGTGCGCGCCGGGCGGATGAACATGCCCGAGGCGGCGTTGACGTAGGCGGCGTTCCCGATGAGGAGGCGGAACACCTCGGCGACCAGCCAGCTGCCGACGGCGAAGTAGCCGCCCTTGAGCCGGAAGGTCAGCGCGCCGATCGGCACGGCCAGGACGCCGGCGACGACGGCGGCGAGGGCGAACGCCGGCCACACGCCGAGACCGAAGCGCTCGCAGCCGACGGCGAGGGTGTAGCCGCCGAGGCCGATGAAGACTTGCTGGCCGAAGGTGACGAGGCCCGCGTAGCCCGCGAGGAGGTTCCACATCTGCGCGAGCGCGGCGTGGTACGCGAAGAGGATGAGGGTGGCGCGTACGCCGTCGTCGCCCCAGCCCGGGCAGGTGAGCAGCGCGAGCACGAGCGCGCCGAGGATCGCGAGGCGCACGCGGCGCGCGCCGGTCATGGCGCGGTCCTCGGCAGCAGGCCCTGCGGGCGAAACACGAGGACGAGCAGGACGACGAGGTGGCCGATGACGAGGGCGTAGCTCGGGCCGAAGAAGCGCGCGCCGAGGAGCTGGGACATCGCGAGCACGATGCCGCCGAGGAAGGTGCCGGTGAGGCTGCCGAGGCCGCCGACCACGACGACCTCGAAGGCCACCAGCAGGGTCTCCGAGCCCGTCGAGGGATAGAACGTCGAGGTCGCGGCGAGGAGGACGCCCGCAACGCCGCCCGTGGCCGCGGCGATCGCGGCGGCGACGGCGTACATCCGGCGCGGGTCGATGCCCATGAGGCGCGCGGTGGAGGTGTCGTCGGAGGTGGCGCGCAGGGCGCGCCCGAGGGCGGTCCGGGCGAGGAGCAGGAGCAGCAGGCCCAGGCAGGCGAGCCCGACGGCGAAATCGACGACGCGCACGGTGGGGATGGTGATCGCGCCCATGCGCAGGCCGGCCGAGGCGAGCGCGCTATGGAGCGTGCGCGCATCGGCGGTGGCCCAGAGGAGGAGGACGTTCTGCAGCACCATCGAGATGCCGAAGGTGACGATCAGCGGCGGCAGGACGCCTCGGCCGAGGCTCTTGCCGACGACGAAGCGCTGGAGCGCCCAGCCGACCCCGAACAGCACGGGCACGACGAGCGCCGCGGCGGCGAGCGGTGGGATGCCGGCGGGGACCCCCACGACAACGAGGAAATAGGCGGCGAGCACGATGAGGTCGCCGTGCGCGAGGTGAACGACGCGCATCGTGCCGAAGTTGATCGAGAGGCCCAGGCCGATCAGGCCGTAGAGGCCGCCGAGCAACAGTCCATTGAGCAAGGTCTCGAACAGCTGCATCGTCACCCGAAGTAGGCGCGCCGCACCTCGTCGAGCGAGCGCGATCGAGAGGATCCTGCCAGACGAACGGTGCCCTTGTGGAGGCACACGAGGTGATCGGAGAACGAGATCGCGCGCGCGACGTCTTGCTCGACGAAGACCAGGGTGACGCCGTCGGCGCGGATCTGCGCGAGCGACTGGTAGACGAGCTTGACGACCGCCGGCGAGAGGCCGAGCGAGACCTCGTCGAGGAGGAGCAGGCGCGGCTCGGAGAGGAGCGCGCGGCCGATCGCGAGCATCTGCTGCTGGCCGCCGGAGATCTGGTGGCCTCCGCGGCGGGCGGCGGCCTTGAGGTCGGGGAACAGCTCGTAGACGCGCTCGCGGGTCCAGCGGCGCGGGCCGCGCGCGGCAGCGCGGCGGTGCTGGTCCTCGGAGACGCGGAGGTTCTCGTCGACCGAGAGGCTCGGAAAGATCCGCCGGCCCTCGGGGACGAGCGCGATGCCGCGGCGGACGATGTCGTGGGCCGGGCGGCCGCGGAGCTGCTCGCCGGCGAACACGACGTCGCCGGTGGCCGCGCCGTGCAGGCCGCACAGGGTCTCGAACAGCGTGGTCTTGCCCGCCCCGTTCTCGCCGATGACGGCCAGCGCCTCGCCTGCGCCGACGTCGAACGACACGCCGCGTACTGCTTGCAGCTGGCCATAGAAGGCAACGAGGCCGCCCACGCGGAGGAGTGGCTCGCTCACGAGCTGGCCTCCGCGGCGTCATCGCCGAAATACGTGCGCTGGACGTGGGGGTCTGCGAGGACCTCGTTGGGCTTGCCGACGGCCACGACGCGGCCTCGGTCGAGCGCGAGCAGGCGATCGACGAAGCCGGCGAGCGAGGTGACGCCGTGCTCGACCCAGACCAGGGCCACACCGGTGCGGCGAATGTCGTCGAGGACGACGCACAGCTCGGCGGTCTCGGCCTCGGTGAGCCCGCCGGCGACCTCGTCGAGCAGCAGGACCAGCGGATCGGCGGCGAGCGCGCGGGCCAGCTCGAGCCGCTTGCGCGCGACCAGGCCCAGCTCGCTGGCGGGACGGCCTGCGAGCTCGCCGAGACCGGCGCGCTCGACGGCACGCATCGCGCGGTCGGGGGCATGCGGCGCGGCGTGCGAGCGCCCGAACCCGGCACCGACGAGCGCGTTCTCGTAGACGGTGAGGTCGCCGAACGGCCGCGGGATCTGCTGGGTGCGCGCGAGGCCGCGCCTGCAGCGGCGATGCGGCGGCTCGGCGCTCACATCGACGCCGCCGAGGGACACGCTGCCCGCGTCGGCAGACAAGCTACCGCCGAGCAGATGGAACAGCGTGGTCTTGCCCGCGCCGTTGGGGCCGATGATGCCGAGCGCCTCACCCGCGCGCGCCTCGAGCGAGACGCCATCGGTGACGAGCACGCTGCCGAACGACTTGCGAAGCCCGCTGGCTACGAGGCGAACCTCGCCCGTCGCGCTGGCGCTCGCGCTCAACCGATCGCCTTCATCTCCGCGGTCTTCTTGATCGTCGGCGCCGTCTCGTTATAGACGATGCGCAGGTCCCACGGATACTTGTCGCCCTTGGTCCACTGGCCGCCGACCAGCGGCGTCCGGCCGACGTGCTTGTCGTCGAAGGAGATCGGGCCGACCATGGTGTCGAGCTTGGTGGCGCCGATCGCCTTCTTGACCTTCTCCTTGTCGGTGCTGCCGGCGCGCGCGAGCGCATCGCCCGCGACCTCGAACAGCGCGTAGACAAAGCCGAGCGGCTGCGCCCACTGCTGGGGAAACGCCGCGGCCAGCTCGGCGGCGGACTCGCCGGTCAGCGACGACTTGAACGGATGCGCCGGCGTCCACCAGATCTCCGACGACAGGCCTTCGGCGAGGCCCGGGCCGATCGCCTCGACGGCGGCCGGGAACAGGATCGCCTTGCCGATGCTCGCGATCTTGGGCTTGTAGCCCTGCTGATTGCATTGCCGCCAGCACGCCGCCCAGTCCGGCGGGATCGGGACGCCGGTGAGGATCTCGACGCCGGCCTCCTTCCACTTCTGGATGAACACGGTGAAGTCGGTCGTGCCGTTGGGGTACCGGCCCACGTCGACCACCTTGTAGCCCTTGTCGGTGAGGGCCTGCGTGAATGCCGGCGCCCACGCCGAGCCATCGGGATCGTTGGGCCACAGCCCGCCGACGACCTTGTTGGTCGGCAACGTGTCCCACATGCCGGTGAACACCTTGATGATATCCGGCAAGTCCCAGAAGAAGTGATAGGTCCACTCGTAGGGCGCGCCCGAAAGCCAGGGGCCGATCGGCGCCAGGCTCGAGATGCACGGCGTCTTGGTGGCTTCACACACGGCGCCGACGGGGTTGGTGGTGTCGGGGGTGTGGCCGACGACGATCAGGTCGACCTTGTCGCCCGAGATCAGGCCCTGCGCGGCCTCGCCGGCCTTGGTCGGATTGGACTGGCTGTCGACGCGCTTGATCTTGAAGCGGGCCTTCTTGCCATCGACCATGATGTTCTTGGCGTCGAGCGCCTTCACCACGCGCTCGGTGATGAAGGTGTCGGCGGCGGTGAACGGCGCGAGC
>DATIPJ010001239.1:0-11645 GCA_035472155.1 Kofleriaceae bacterium | reverse complement strand
AGCCCAGTCGCACCTTGTGGAGTCCGGGCGGTTCGGGCAGCTCCGCGAGCGTTCGCTGCAGGGTGCGGTCGAGCTTGCCGGTCTGGACGAAGTCGAGGCGATGGTGGCTGGCTGCCACGATTGCGGCGAGCCGGTCCTGTGGACTGCTGGTCTTGATCGCCGCGAACGTTGCGTCGCGGTCCGCAAGCTCTGGCAGCCAGTGCGGCAGGGTCCACGACGTCACACGATCGTCCCTACCACGATGCAGGAGATCGTCGCCCGCAGCTTGCGCGCCCGCTGCTCGCTGAGGCCGGTCATCGGACACAGCGTCGTGCTCACGACCTCGAGCCCGGCGCTGCGCACGAGATCGACGGCTTCTTCGGGGGTCCTCAGCAGGTAGATGTGATCCGGCGCGGGACTGTTGATCGGGATGTTGACGAACAACCGGCCGCCCGACGCCAGATAGCCACGGAGCTTCACCAGCGCCGCTCGCGGATCCTCGAGGTGCTCACAAACCTCGCTGATCACGATGCTGTCGAACCGCGCGTCGCTCTGGTGAGCGTCCATGAGATCGCGTCGAATGAGCGGTACGTCGCGCGTGCATCCGAGCCGTATGAGCATCGCACGCGTCGCGGCCACGCTGGTCTCGCTGACGTCCCATCCGGTCGCGCTCGCGCAGCGCGGGTCGGTCGCGGCAAGGTACAGCAGCAGGCCATGCCCGGGCCCGATCTCGAGGTGCGAGTAGGCATCGCGGTTGCCGGCCAAGAAGCGATTCGCGTAGGACTCGATCACCCGGGCATGGTTGTCCCACCACAGATGAGACAGCAGCACGCCGTTCATGTATCGCCGCATGAACTCGCGATTCGAATAGACCTCGCGATCGGCGTCGGCGAACGTCGCCAGCCGGTAGCGGTTCGTGCGTCGGAAGTGAAGCTCCTCCTCGTTCATCCGGTCGCACAGCCAGCGGTAGTCGGCAGCGAGCTCCTCCGGCGAGTCCGCCACTCGCTCCACGAGCCCGGCAAGCCGTTCTGCGAAGCCGAGATTCGCGTCCTTGAAGCGAAGCTCCAGGAAGGCCTCGTGCTCCGGCCACACACGGAGCTGCAGATCGATCGCCCGGCTCAACGCGGGGTACTGCACGGGATCTACGATCGAACGCATTGCTACCGTGAAAACCAGCTCGGAATCGCAGCGGTTTCGCCCTGGTGAGTGCGTTGCCGGCGCTCGCGCGTTCATCCGTGGACATCGCTGCGTGTGGCGCTCCCGTGGCATGGACTGAAGACCGCGGAATAACAGCGATTGTCGCGAAAGCGAGCGCGCGCATTTCACGCTGAACCACCATCAGAGGCATCTGACGACCGGCTGGGGCAGAACGCACGGAGCCGCGGCCTCGATTCGCATCGGGAAGGCCGATACGCTGCGTCGCGCCACGATGTCACCCAAGCAGCGATGGTTGACGGTTGCGGCAACGCTCCTCGCAGCGGTCGCCTTCGCGACGCTCAGCCATCTTCGGCTCTCTCACGCCGCCGGCACGGTTCGTGTCAACGATGTCGTGTTTGGCGCGGATACCCTCGAGAACCTCAACGGACTCCTGGCCGGAAAGTACGGCATCGTCGACCCGCGCAAGCACGCGCTGGCCCAGATTGTGTTTGCCGTGCTCACCGCGCCCCAACGGTGGCTGGGAATCTCGCCGCTGGGCAGTGCCATCAACACCATGGCGCTGCTGGCGGGGCTGCTCGCAGCATCCTTTGTCGTTCTCTGTATCCGGATCGGCGCCTCGCTGCCGCTGGCGCTCGCGTCTTGCTTGTTCCTGTTCTCGACCAATGCCGTCTCCTTCCAGACCGCCTTGTTCGAGACGCATGTACTCACGGCGCTCAGCACGGTGCTGGCGATCCTGCTGTTCCTCGAGCTCGCGAACCGTGTCGTGGACCGGCCGATCGGGTGCGCGGTCCTTGCGGGAATTGCTGCGGGGATCGCCGGCCTCGCCAACACGCCTGCGGCAGCGAGCGCGCTGGTGTACGCGTCGCTCGCCTGGGGCCGGCTCGAAGGTCGCCCGCGATTCACGCGGGCATGGCTGAGCGCCGGCGTTCCGTGTGCGATCGCGCTCTCCCTCGCCCTGTCACCGTCGGTCGCGAGGGATTTCGGGCACCACGCAGCGCCGCTGCAGTGGGCAGCGCAGTACACGAATCACTGGGCGGACATTGGCAATTTTACCAATGGCTCGCTGAGCGCGGACTACTGGGCGACGAATGCATTTCTCAGCTGGGTATCCATTGGCGTCGAGCCGACGTGCCGATACATCGCCTCCGACGTCCTGAGGCTCTGGCACCTTCCACTCGCGCTGTTCGCGGTGGTGGGCTGCCTCGCGCTGGTCGCGTACGCCGCCAGGCGGATCACCCGGGACCGGGGCGCCACGCCTCTCGCAGTCGGGCTGATGATCGTCTGCGGCGTGTACCTCGCGTTCTACTGGTACTTCAATGCGTGGGAGGCGATGCTCTATTCGTCTCAGTGGATGCTCTTGCTCATAGGCTTCATCGTTCTCGGCGCGAAGGGAACGCGCTGGGCCGCGCTTGGCGTCCTCGCCGTCGGGCTCGCCATGTTCGTGTCGAACGAGCCCCTGCGCTGGCCCGCGCGCGAGACGTATGCGGCCGCGTGTCCCCCCGATCATTTCCCGCCATGGGGGCAGGCCGCCAGCACGCTCAGCCCGAGCGCGCCGTGATGACGTCGGCTACCCGAGCTCGCGCAGGCGATGGCTCCATCGGACCGCCGGTCGTTCGACCAGCACATACATGACGTGGGCAGCCGCCACGCTCGCCGCCACCGCCAGGAGGATCAAGGCCATCGCCGTGCCAAAGCCCATCTTGCCGAGGTGCCGGATCCCGAAGCGCACGGCCGGTGTGCCGACGAGCATGTGCACGAGGTAGAGGCTGTACGAGATCCTGCCGAGGTACTGCGCGACCCTGCCAAGCGTCAGCGAGGCCAGCCGGCCGGTGACCGAGGCGCGATAGATCGCGATCGCGGTCACCAGGGCGACCGCCGTCTTGAGCGGTTCGAACGGCAAGAGCGCCGCGGTGGCGGCGACGACAATCGCGAGCGCCAGCGGCGGTTCCTTGCGGTTGTGGACCCAGTTGACCGTGACACCGAGGAAGAAGTAGGGCCAGCCATAGAGGGACAGCGCCGCCGGCCACGTCGAGCCCGCGATACACACCGCCGAGACGACCCACAGCGGAGCGAACACGAACCACCGCGAGAGCCACGCGACGCGCGGCCACTGGGCGATCCCGGTCAGGATCACCAGCATCAGATAGAATTGCATCTCGTAGCACAGCGTCCAGAACACGCCGACGATCTGCGGATAGCCGAGGAATCCCTGGAGGTAGAACAGGTGGGCGATCACGGCGTCCCACGTCGGTTGCGGCAGCGGCGCATGGTCGCGCTGCAGGCGGCCCGAGATGTACGACAGGACGATCATCGAGGCGATCGTCACCCAGTACGGCGGATCCAGACGGAGCGAGCGACGCAGCGCGAACCAGCCGATGAACTTCGGTGTGATGTGCGCGTCCCGGATGCTCTGCGCGATCACGAACCCGCTGATCACGAAGAAGATGTCGACGCCGAGGTGGCCGTTGCCGAAGATCGCATCGAGCGGCTGGGGAAGCTCGTAGCCCGTCATCGCCCGGACGTTCTTTGCGTACGCGTGGAACAGGACGACCCAGAGCGCCGCGACGCCGCGCAGGGCGTCGACGAAGGCGTAGCGAGCCTTGGAGCTTAGCGGCTTCTCCATCGTCGTCCGGCCTCGGTCGCGGGTCGACCGCGTCTGCGGCTTGGCGAACACTCCGAAACCACGCCAGGATACTAGCGCTACGGTTGAACGTTCACACCAGCGAACCAACGTGTTTTGGCGCCCGACCTGAGGTCGCGATCCTGCGCTACAGTCATCCCGTGATCGGCGGCATTGTCTGGCTGACCGGGCTATCGGGAGCGGGCAAGTCGACGCTCGCGACTGCGGTCGCGGCGCGGCTCGCACCGCTGCGGCCGGTCGAGCTACTCGACGGCGACGACGTGCGCATGTTTCTGTCGGCCGGGCTGGGATTCTCGCGCGCCGATCGCGACACCAACGTGCAGCGCATCGCCTACGTCGGGCGCTTGCTCGCCAAACACGGCGTGGTGGTGCTCGTGGCGGCGATCTCGCCCTACGCCGAGACCCGCGCGCGGCTTCGCGAGCTGAGCCGCGCGGCCGGTCATCCGTTCATCGAGGTGTTCGTGAACGCGCCGCTCGAGACGGTCGTGGAGCGCGACGTCAAGGGCCTGTACCGGCGGGCGCAGGCGGGGGAGATCGCCAGCTTCACCGGGGTCTCCGATCCGTACGAGCCGCCCGCCGCGCCCGATGTCGAGGTGCGGACCGACCGCGAGGATCGAGCGACCTGCGAGGCACGCATCATTCAGGCGCTGATCGATCGCGGCCTCCTGGCCCACGGCTGAACGCTCACTCGGAGGCCAGCAGCATGCCGGCGGCGACGGTGCTGTTGGTGCTCTCATCGACCAGGATGAACGATCCGGTGACGCGGTTGCGGCGATAGGGGTCGTAGAGGACCGGCGTGGTGGTGCGCACCCGGATCCGGCCGAGGTCGTTGAGGCGCAGCTCGCGCGCGGTCTCGTCGCGGTGGCCGGTGTTGACGTCGAGCCGGTACAGGAGCTCGGTCACCACGGCGCGCGTCCACCGCGTGGTGTGCTTGAGCGCGTATCGGCCTTTGACGGACAGCGGGCGGTCGGTCATCCAGCAGATCATCGCGTCGAGGTCCTGGCCGACCGTGGGCTGGTTGTTGGGGCGGCACAGCATGTCGCCTCGCCCCAGGTCGACGTCGTCGGCGAGATGGATCGTCACGCTCATGGGCGGGAACGCCGCGTCGACCGGCGTATCGAGCTGCTCGATCCGGGTGATCCGGGTGGGAAGGCCGCTCGGCAGCGCGACGACCTCGTCGCCCGGGCGCAGCACGCCGCCGGCGACTTGCCCGGCGTAGCCGCGGTAGTCGTGGTGCTCGTTGGATTGCGGGCGGATCACCCACTGGACCGGAAATCGAACGTCGATCAGGTTGCGATCGCTCGCGATGTGCACGGTCTCGAGGTGATAGAGCAGCGTGGGGCCGTGGTACCACGGCATCTCGCGCGAGCGCTCGACGACATTGGCGCCGGTGAGGGCAGAGACCGGGATGAACGCGATGTCCTGGACATCGAGGCGGCTCGCGAAGTTGCGGAACTCATCCTCGATGTCTCGGAACCGCTGCTCGTTCCAGTCGACGAGATCCATCTTGTTGACCGCAAACACCAGATGCGGGATGCGCAACAGCGACGCGATGAACGCGTGGCGCCGGCTCTGCTCGACCATGCCCTGACGCGCATCGACGAGGATGATCGACAGGCTGGCGGTCGATGCGCCGGTCACCATGTTGCGGGTGTACTGGATGTGCCCCGGGGTGTCGGCGATGATGAACTTGCGCCGCTTGGTGGCGAAGTAGCGATAGGCGACGTCGATCGTGATGCCCTGCTCGCGCTCGGCGCGCAGACCGTCGGTGAGCAGGGCGAGGTTCACGCGCTCGTCGCCGCGACGGCGCGAGACGTCCTCGACGTGCTGCAGCTGGTCCTCGAAGGCGGTCTTGGTGTCGTAGAGCAGGCGGCCGATCAGCGTCGACTTGCCATCGTCGACCGACCCGGCGGTCGAGAACCTGAGCAGCTCGGCTTCCTCGTCGAGCCCTGCCGGTGCCTGCGGTGCTCCCGTCGATCCATCGCCCGCGGACATCAGAAGTAACCTTCGCGCTTGCGGTCTTCCATCGCGGCTTCGGTGAAGCGGTCGTCCGCCCGGGTCGCCCCGCGCTCGGTCAGGCGCGCGGCGGCGACCTCGGCGATGACCGCCTCGAGCGAGCGCGCGTTCGATCGGACCGCGCCGGTGCACGTCATGTCGCCGATCGTCCGGAACCGGACGACCTCGCCGCGGATCCGCTCCCCGGGCAGGAGCTTCATGAACGCGTTGGCGGCGTAGAGCATGCCGTCGCGTTCGAAGACCTCCCGCTCGTGGGCGAAGTACAGGTTCGGGAGAGGAATGTCCTCGAGCGCGATGTACTGCCAGACGTCGAGCTCGGTCCAGTTCGACAGCGGGAACACGCGCAGGTGCTCTCCGCGGCGGACCCGGCCGTTGTAGAGCGACCACAGCTCGGGCCGCTGGTTCTTGGGATCCCACTGACCGAACTCGTCGCGGTGCGAGAAGATCCGCTCCTTGGCGCGCGCGCGCTCTTCGTCGCGGCGGGCGCCACCGATCGCGGCGTCGAACTGGTGCTCCTCGATCGCGTCGAGCAGCGTCGTGGTCTGCAGCCGGTTGCGCGAGGCGCGCGGGCCGGTCTCCTCGGTCACCCGGCCCTTGTCGATCGAGTCCTGGACGTGGGCCACCACCAGGCGCTCGCCGAGCTCGGCCACCCGGCGATCGCGATACTCGAGGGCCTCCCGGAAGTTGTGGCCGGTATCGACGTGCAGGAGCGGAAACGGAAAGCGCGCCGGACGGAACGCCTTTTCGGCGAGCCGCAAGAGCACGATCGAGTCCTTGCCGCCGGAGAACAACAGGCACGGTCGTTCGCGCTCGGCAGCAAGCTCGCGCAGGATGTGAACAGACTCGTCTTCGAGAGCTCGCAGGTGCGACCTGCGATACGATCGGATCGTCATGGGGACTTCGGACGAGACCCTAGCGCGCGTTCCATCGATTCGATAGCCTCTTGCTTGGCTTCCGTCTCGCGTTGCTGGTTCACGGCCGACAGGCGCTTGACGATCTCGTATCGCCGTGCACCTCCGACGAGCCCGGAGGCGTCGAGCTTGTGGAGGCACTCGAGAGCGGGATTCCACGCGCGCTTCTCGATATGCGCGTCGCATACCAGGAGCCAGCCCTCGGTCTGATCGTCGGTGCGCCCCTGCCACTTCGACACATCGGCCAGGTCGCTCAGGACCTGGTCGAACTGCTTGCGCATGAACATCACGCGAGCGAGCAGGAGGCGCGACGCGTGCGTGCGCGACTCCGCGAGCCGGCGACGAGCGGCCTGCTCGGCGGCCGGGAGATCGTTGCGCGCCATCGCGAGCCGGTAGAGCGCGTCGACCATGTCGAGGTTGTGTTGCGGGCCGACCACGACGCGCTGGAGCCAGGCCAGGGCGAGGTCGTCGCGGCCGATCTCGTGCAGCGCGCGCAAGACGTGCTGCGGGTTGGGCGCGTCGACCGGGATCGCCGTGGCAGCGAGGTCGACCTCGGGCAGGAGCGCCACGATCTCGCCGATCAGCTTCTTGGGAGTGAGCATGCCGCGCAGCGCAAGCGCGTACTCGACCGCGCCCTGCGAGCGGCGACCGCTCCCGATCAACATGCGCGCGGCGAGGCGGTGCAGGCCCGGATGGCTGGGGTGGAGCCGCAGCGCATGGTTGAGGAACCGGGGCGCATCCGGATCGCCGGTGCGAAGCATCAGCGCCGCGGCTTGACCATAGCTGAGGTAGTCGAGCGGATGGCGCTGCATGACCTCGCGCATGTCGACGAGGGTCGCGTCGTCGTCGCTCGTGAGCCAGTCGTGGTCTTCCTGAAGGCTGCGCGTGATCGGCGACGCGAGAACGACGGCGGCACCGGCGAGCGCCGCGACGAGCCCGACGCGCGCACCGATGACCGGGAGCGAGCGCGACTCGCGCAGTCGCCCTCCGAACAGGGTCGTCGCGACCAGGAGGGCGGGCACGGCCAGGCCGATCAGCTCGACGCCGAAATCGACGCTGCTCTGGAACAGGATCGCGGCGCACGCACCGATCGCGGCGGCGGCCAGCGGGCCGTCTCGCCAGCGCTTGACCGCGGTCGCGATGCACCACGCGAGCGCGAGGCCGATCGCGATTGCACCGGGGATGCCCCACTCGACGATGGCCTGGACGTATTCGTTCTCGAGGTGCGAGAACGTGAAGTAGGCGCTCGGTTCGTAGACCCGCGTGAACGCGGGCTCGAGCGCACCGCGGCCGATCCCGAGCCACGGGGCGTCGTCGACGAGCTGGAACGAGGACCGCCAGGCGGCGTACTTGCTGAGCGGCTGGTTCAGCTCGACGATCGACGTGTTGTCGAGCTGGTCGACGACCTTGCCGGCGCTGGTGTACACGGCGACTGCGAGGCCGAAGGCGATCACGATCGTGATCGGCACCTCGTGGACCAGCGCGCGGGGCGGGCGCAGCGGATCGCTGTTCGCGGGGCTGAGCCTGGCCGCGACCGACAGCGCGATCATCGTGACCAGGCCGAGCGCGAGCGCCAGGGTCGCGCCGCGCGACAGCGATGCCAGCGCGGTCGCGCTGCATCCCGCCGCAGTGACCACCCACAGCACGCGGAGCTGCGACGCCTGGCGCTGGTAGAACGCCAGACCCACGGCGAGCACGGCGCCGATCGCCATCAGGCCGCCGAGGTGGTTCGGGTTGAGTAGCGGGCCCAGGACCGCCGGCGCCGCGTGCTGGGGCTGGTAGAGCCCGAACAGCGTCCTGGCCTGGAACAGGGTGTGGAGCCCGGTGACCGCCGCGGTGAGGCCGCAGGTCAGCGCGACCCCTGCGAGGATGAAGTAACGCCCGCGCTCGGAGCAGGCGATGCGCAGGCCGAGCATCGCGACCCCGAGCAGGGTGACGAGCAGCGCAAGCGCATGCAGGGTACCCGCGGGATCGAGCGAGATCGTATGCCAGGGCGCAGTGTCCGAGAGTGCGGCGCCGTCGCGGCGCAGCTGGCTACCGGAGGCGTTCAGCGCGTCGAGTAGCGCGTCGGGCAGCGGGATCAGCTGGACGGCCGTCAGTGCGATCGCGATCCCGAACAGCACGAGGACCGGCGAGGTGTGGTCGAGCCGGCGGCGCGAGCCGATCTGGAACACGAGGGCGAGCGCGATGAGCGCCGCCACCACGGCCTGGGTCCACCGCAGCGCGCCGCCGATGACGAGCACCGAGACCAGCAGTGCCAGACCGCCGAGCGCCAGCGAGATGCGGTCGCGGCTTCGCACCGATTACCACGGGCGCTCGGGTACGAAGACCTCGTCGCCCGGCAGCATCGGGAAGTTCGGACGCTCGCCCTCGGCGATCCGCTCGACGGGCAGCTTGTACGTCTGCTTCACTCCATTGAGCATGCGGGTCACCTTCACCATGTTCTTGCGCGCCATCGGTGTGAATCCACCGGACTGTGCGATGACCTCTGTGATCGTGATGCCGGGCGTGAACTTCACGGCGCCCGTCTTCGACACCATCCCCGAGATCGAGAGCGTGAGCGAATTGATCTCGGCGATCGTGAGCGAGACGATCGGATCGTTCAGGTAGCCATCGGCGAGCCGAGTGCGGATCGTTTCGCGCAGCTGCTCGACGGTCTTGCCGTTGGCCTCGACGGTGCCGATGAACTGGACCGAGACCTGGCCGGAGCTGTCGAGGGTATAGGCGGCCTGCATCGAATGTGAGCCGTAGAACACCGTGAGGTTCAGCTTGTCTCCGGGGCCCAGGGTCAACTTGTTCACGTCGAGCGGCACGGTCGTGGGATAGACGACCGGTGGATCGTCGTGACACGACACACAAACCAAGGTAGTGAGAACCAAGAGGAATTGGCGCATGAACAACCCAGGTGGCGGCAGCGGCCGGGCGCGGATGGTAAGTGGCCGCGTCGCGCGAGGAGGTTCATCGCACGCCCCCATGAACAAAGCGAACGCCCACAGCTACCAACCTTGGAACGTTGACAGCGTGAGCGTCGCACCGTACGCTGACGATGACGGCTGGAGAAGGCTATGAAATTAATCAGGAAAATTGGCATGTGGGGTCTCCTTGTCGGAGGTACCGGCTCCGCCCTTCATGCCGATCCCGCCGGCGGTCCGAGCGGCCCGGGCGGTAGCAACCCGAGCAGCGCCAGTAACTCCAGCGCACCCATCGACCCGTCCGCCCCGCACCTCGAACCGCCGCAGTCGGCGGCCGCACTACAGCCGCGCGCACTGCTGCTCCACGAGCAGATGCGCGGCGACGCGCGGCATGTGATGTACCTGCAGCAGATCGCGAAGAAAGAAAAAGACGTCATCAAGCTGAACTGCGTCAACGACAAGCTGGTGCAGATCAAGCCGCAGATGAACATGGCCGACGCCGCTGAATCCGAGATGACCAGCCCGGCCGACGCCACCCGGATGACGGCGTTCGACAACATCGTGGAGGTCGCCGCCAGCGTTCGCCGGCTGCGCGAAGAAGCCGATCAGTGCATCGGCGAGGCGGTCACCGCCGGCGACGCCCAATCGTCGAACTCGTTCACCGGTCCCCACGCGCCCGACGATCCGACCAAGGGCGGCATCCACGGCACCGGCGGCGGCAACGACGTCGAGGCACCTGGGTACGCGTCGCCGTTCAACTGAGGTGGGCGCCGAATAGAGACACCCTGGGCGGCCCCGCAGGCCGCGTTTTTTTACGCCGCCGGATCGACGGGGTCGGTGGCCTTCGGGTCGACACCGTAGTAGCCGCCGTAGCGACCGTAGCCATAGCCGCCGTAGCCATAGCCACCGTAGTAGCTGTCGCGCGCGTCCAGCTCGTTGATGATGACGCCGACGATCGAGCCGCCGACGTCGCGGATCATGCGCGTGGAGCGGCGGAGCTCCTCGCGCAGCGTCTTGCTCGCGCGCACGACGAGCACGACGCCGTCGACGCGCTTCGAGAGCACGACGGCATCGGTGACCGGCTGGATCGGCGGTGAGTCGAGGATGACGCGATCGAACCGCTTGGCGAGCTCGCCGAGCACGGTCTCGAATCGCTTGGTCAGGAGCAGCTCCGCCGGGTTGGGCGGGGTCGGACCGCACGGCAGGATGAACATGTCCTTCACCTCCGTCGGTTTGATCAGGCTGTCGTAGTCGTCCTCGCCGATCAGGAGGTTCGATAGACCGGGGGTGAGGGCGACGCCGGTCGACTTGTGCAGGCGCGGCCGTCGCATGTCGCTGTCGATCAGCAGCGTGCGCTGGCCGCTCTGCGCCATCGTGGTGCCGAGGTAGATGACGCTCGTGGTCTTGCCTTCGCGCTGGTAGGCGCTGCACACGGCGATGGTCTTGAGCTGACGATCGGCGGCGCTGAACAGGATGTTGGTGCGCAGCGACCGGCAGCACTCGGCGATCGACGACTTCGGGTTCTCGTGGACATACATGTCGCGCGCGCGGTCATCGGTCGGCCCGTCGTCGGAGCTCGTCACCTGCGGGATCACGCCGAGCACCGGTGCGCCGGTCGCCTGGGTCGCGTCGCTGACGCTCTTGATCGAGCGATCGAGGAACACGAGCAGGAAGATGACGGCGCAGCCGACGAGCAGCGCGAGGATCGCGGCGAGCGCCACGTTGAGCCGCATGTTGGGCGACACCGGCTTGGTCGGGAGCCGCGCGCGGTCGAGCCCGCGCACGTTGGAGATGCTCGAGCTGAGGTTGCCGGTCATCTGCATCGACGACAGCCGGGTGCGCAGGATGGTGTAGTTGTCCTCGAACTCCTTCTTCTGGCGCAGCAGCTCGTTGTAGACCGCGATCAGCGGGCTGAGCTTCTTGGCCTCCTGCTTGTACTTCTCGACCTCGCCGCCGAGCCCGGAGTTGGTCGCCAGCTGCGCGCTGTAGAGCTCCTGCGTTCCCCGGAACAGGATGTCGAGCTCGCCG
>DATIPJ010001238.1:0-4086 GCA_035472155.1 Kofleriaceae bacterium | reverse complement strand
CATGGCGAGCGCGATCACGAGCAAGCCAGTCAGTCTCCTCATAGTTCCTCCGTTCCTGTCAAAACCCCGGAGCCCGAGACAGTCATCCATCGATGTTCGCGGATGACGTTCGCTCCTTACTACGCCCGCGACGCTGCGGATGACAAGGGCGACAAGGTGCGCGTGGTCAGTCCGCTCCCGTGAGGCGTGCGCGGAGGGACTGTTGCGTGGCGATGAGCGGCCGACTCAACGGTGAGATGCCGCGGGTATCGCACGGGCGCTGTTCATGACGATGGGTCGGGCGGTGACTTGCCGGGCGCTGGCCCTCGCAGCGATGGCGCTCGGCGGCGCTGGGCGCGCGCGGGCCGATGATCACGAGCCGCGCAACTTCTCGGTCGAGCGGTTTCATCTGGCGGCGGACCGCAATGGGCTGTTCGACGTGGAGTGGGCGGAGCACCCGGGTGGCGAGGTGATCGGCGATGCGATCGATGCCGCGT
The DNA here is from genome assembly GCA_035472155.1 of Kofleriaceae bacterium. Classification (GTDB taxonomy): domain Bacteria; phylum Myxococcota_A; class Polyangia; order Haliangiales; family Haliangiaceae; genus JABFXX01. The sequence goes on along the minus strand of DATIPJ010001238.1, from coordinate 3,610 downwards.
GCGTGGTCGGGCTGATGGACAACCCGCTGGTCGTGTCGCGCCTCGACGGCAACCAGCGCATGGTCGTGGGCGCGCTGGTCGGCACGCGCGCGACCGCCGACCTCGTGGGCTCGATCGCGCTGCGCAAGGATCTGTCGATCGGAGCGGACCTGCCGGTGGTGATGTACCAGGACCGGGCGTCGATCCATCGGGGGGCGCTCGATGGGCTGGAGTCGATGTCGCGCTTCGGGATCGGCAACCTGCGGGTGACGCCGAAGCTGACGCTGGCGACCGAGGACAGCCTCGGGGCGGGCGTGGCGATCCTGGCGCCGATCACGCTGCCGACGGAGTCGGCGGGCGATGCGTACCTGGGCGATCACGGGCTGAGCATCGCGCCCACGCTGGCGGTATCGCGGCGGATCGACGCGTGGCGCGGCGCGGTCAACGTCGGATACCTCGCGCGGCAGCAGGCGTCGCTGCTCGATCTCACCGTCGACGACGAGGTGTTCGCGCGCGCCGGGGTGGGTTACAACGTGCCCGCGCTGCGGTCGGTCAGCGTCGATCTGACGCTGTCAGCGGCGACCCGGGCGACGGACTTCGGCGGGCGCAACAGCTCGAACCTCGAGATGCTGCTCGGCGGCACGGTGCAGATCGATCCGCAGCTGCAGGTGTTCGGTGGGGTCGGCGCGGGGCTGACACATGGCTTTGGTACGCCGGATGCGCGGGTCATGGTCGGCGTGCGTCTGACGCGCGGTGCGGGCGGCCACGCGTCGCACAGGCCGCACGGGCCGGCACCGGATCGCAGCCGCGACTCCGACGGAGACGGCGTGCCCGACGACACCGACACCTGCCCGTACGAAGCGGGGATCGCGGCGCTCGAGGGCTGCCCGGACGGCGACGACGATCAGGACGGCATTCCGTACGGCATCGATCAGTGCCCGAGCGCGCCCGAGGACGTCGACGGGTTCGAGGACAGCGACGGCTGCCCGGACCCCGACAACGACAACGACGGCGTGCTCGACGAGGCCGATCAGTGCCCGCAGGAGGCGGGGCCTGCGTCGAACCACGGCTGCCCGATCCGGTCGGCGCCGCCCGAGGCCCCAGAGCGGCCACCGGGGCTGCGGCTCGAGCCGGCCAAGCTGCCGCCGGGGATCCGGCCCGAGGATGCCGGGACGCCACCCGCCGAGCGGCCCACCGATGCGCCCGCCGATGCGCCCGCCGACGCGGCTACCAAGGCGCCCGCCGAAGCGCCGACCGATGATGCATCCAGCGAGCTGCCCGGCGAGCTCCCGCCGCCCGAGCCGCCGACGGATCTCGATCCGATGATCGAACGCTGAGCGTTGCCGCGGAGGCTACTCGCGGGCGATCAGACGCCCGAGCGTGCGCATGCCCTCGGCGATGCGCTCGGACCACGGGGTGCCGGCGGAGATCCGGATGAAGTTGGCGAACCGCTGCCGCGCCGAGAACAACGGGCCCGGCGCGATCACGATGCGGCGGCGCAGGGCCTGATCGTGGAGCTGCAGGGCATCGACGCCCGGCGGCAGCTCGACCCAGAGCACGAAGCCGCCGCGCGGCGCCGACACGCGCGTTCCCTCGGGGAACTCGGTGGCGATCATCTCGCGGTAGCGCTCGACGTTGCCGGCGAGGGCCGCGCGCAGGCGCCGCAGGTGGCGATCGTACCCGCCGCTGGCGAGAAACTCGGCGACGGCCATGCCGAGCAGCGCCGGGCACGCGAGGGTGTGGCTGTACTTGAGGCGAACCACCTGGTCGTGCCAGCGCCCGCCGGCGAGCCAGCCGACGCGGTAGCCGGGCGCGAGGGTCTTGGACACCGAGCCGACGAGCAGCACGTGGCTGTCCTCGCTCGGGCCCGCGAACGCGCGCAGCGGGCGCGGCCGCGAGCCATCGAACACCAGCTCGGCATAGACGTCGTCCTCGATGATCGGCACGTCATAGCGCTTGGTGATGCGGACCAGGCGCTCGCGCTCCTCGTCGGGCATGATCGAGCCCAGCGGGTTGGACACCGTGGGCGTGACCACGACCGCGCGGATCGGCTGGGTGCGCAGCGTCTCCTCGAGCGCCGTGACATCGAGCCCGGTGCGCGGGTTCGCCGGGACCTCGAGCGCGCGCAGCCCGAGGCCCTCGATGGTCTGCAGCACGCCGAAGTACGCCGGCGACTCGACGGCGATGATGTCGCCCGGCTTGGCGACCGCGCGCAGCGCGAGCGAGAGCGCCTCGGTCGCGCCGATCGTCGTGCACAGATCGTTCTCCGAGAGCGCGACGCCGGCCTCGACGGCGCGGCGCGCGACCTGGCGGCGCAAGGTGAGCAGACCCGGTGCACCCTCGTAGCGCGCGCCGACCGTGGTCATCTCGCGCGTCACCTGGATGACGAGGCGATTGAGCGCCTGGATCGGTAGATAGGCCTGATCGACCGTGGCGCAGCCGAGCGGCAGGAGCTCGGGATCGCGCATCGCCGTGAGGATCTTGATGTAGGCATCCGACACGGTGACGCGCGACGGCGTCGAGCATGTTCGCGGTGTTCGCGGCTCGGCGGTCAGCACGCTGCGCCGGCGTACGAAGTGCCCCGATTTGGGACGGACCTCGATCAGACCAGCATTCTCGAGCCGCATGTACGCTTCGAGCACGGTCGCGACACTGACGCTACGCTCCTGCGCAAAGCGGCGCACCGACGGTAGTCGGTCGCCTGCACGCAAGGCTCCGCGATCGATCGCCTGGCCCAGCTCGTCGGCCAGATGCTCGTACAGAAACCCACTGGAGGTTGCCACCACGAGAAAAGTGTACTCGTCTACTCGCGAAGCGACCATGACAGTTGCCGAGGTCCCGAGCGGCACAGTACTGTCTGTGCTGGTGCAGCCAGCGATTCTGTGTCTCTGTGCTGATCGCGTTCCCGCATCACCATGAAGTCCGTGTTGTCTTCGAATGCGTCGTCACTTCCTGTCACGACAGTTCCCGCTGTCCCGGTTGTCCCAGCTGTCCCAGTGCCTGCTCCCGCTCGCGTCGCAGCCGCTGCGCTCGAACGGCGAAGCCGCGAGGACCAGGATGATAAGCGAGAGCGCGAAGCGCTCGAGCGGCGAAGCCGCGAGGACCAGGATGATAAGCGAGAGCGCGAAGCGCTCGAGCGGCGAAGCCGCGAGGACCAGGATGATAAGCGAGAGCACGAGGCGCTCGAGCGGCGGATCGCGCCGGCGATCGCAGAGCCGGCGAAGATCTCGATGCGAAAGCGTTTCGATCCAAAGCTGGTCGGTGCGCTTGCCGCGGTTTACCTGATCTGGAGCTCCACGTATCTCGCCATGCGCATTGGCGTGCAGGAGCTGCCACCGTTTGGAATGGCGTCCCTGCGATTCGCCGCAGCAGGATTGTCATTGCTGGTGATCGCCAAGCAGCGCGGCGCCGCGTGGCCGAGCGCGCGCGACTGGCTGCGCGTGGTGCCGATCGGCGCGCTGCTGTTTGTGTGCGGCAACGGATTCGTCGGTATCGCCGAGCTGTCGGTCTCATCGGGCGGTGCTGCGGTGGTGTGCGCGACGATGCCGCTGTGGACCGGTGTGCTCGGCGCGGTCAGCGGCGAGCGGCCGACCCGGCGCGAGTGGCTGTCTCTGGTCCTCGGCTTCCTGGG
>DATIPJ010001237.1:0-12766 GCA_035472155.1 Kofleriaceae bacterium | reverse complement strand
CGGTAATCACCGGGCCCGATCGCGCGGTGCAGCGCGGCCGGCATCATGTCGATCAGCGGCATCAGCGCGAGCCGATCGTAGCGCCCGGCCGCGTCGCGCTGCGGCGCCTTGTAGCGCGCCCATCGGGCGTAGCGCGCCGGCCCGGGCTCGAAGTCGGGCTGCCAGAACCGCTGCCCGTCGGCGATCTTGTAATCGAACTGCTGGTGGAACCGCATCCGGCCGGCGGGGTGGTGGCGCGACGGGTGATCGACCTCGATCGCATCGGCGAAGGACTTCACGCGCGGGAACGGCACGCCGATCACGTCGGGGCCCTTGCGCTCGCGCAGGAACGTCGCGAGCAGCTCGAGCCCGGGCTCGCCCGAGCTGTCGCGCAGCGCGACCCGGACCTGCGCCGTGCTGCCGCCGCGACGGAGCACGGTGACGTCCGCGACCAGCGGGCCGTTCTTGATCGGCGTGCAGAAGATCGTCGTCGCCGACGCGAAGCGCAGCAGTGGATCGCGCAGCTCGGCCTCCGCCGCGCGCAGCGCACACGTCATCACCACACCGCCGGAGGGCATCAGGAAGTCCCAGTGATCGGGCAGCGCGATGTGGTAGCGACCCGGGCTCGTGGGGTCGGCGCGCGCCGCGGTATCGACGGCAAGGTCAGCGGACATCGCGGCTACCTTAGCGGACGGCGAGGCGCAGCGCCCGGGCCAGGCGCTCGAGGTTCGCCGCTGCGTGCGCCGAGATCTCGTCGCCGGCGTGCGCGCGCCGTCGCAGATCGGGCAGCCGATCGAGCAGGCGCCAGGTCGCGTTCTGCACGAACCACAGATCGACCGCGCTGCGCATGCGGATCGCGACCTCGGCGGCGCGCGCCACGGTCTCGAGCGCGGGGGCATCGAGCGTCCCGTCGGGCGCGGCCACCCGATCGATGATCGCGCGCAGCCCCTCGCTCGCCGCGAGCGCGATCTCGGGCGTGTCGAGGCTGACCTTGACCTCGATCGCCTCGATGATGTGCTCGCGGAGCTGCTGGAAGCTGGGGTCGCGCGCCTGCAGGTTGTTGAGCACGCGCCGGCGCAGGGTGGCCTCGGCGATCGAGTGCAGCACCTCGGGCACCGGCAGGTCGTGCGCGACCAGCCAGCGGATCAGCGGCACGTGCTGATCGTACGCGGCGCCCAGGCTCGCCTCGGCGGCGGCGATCGCGTCGCCGAGCACCGCGCCGAGCAGGCGCTCGCGGCTGCCGGTGAGCAGCGACCCGAGCGACAGCTCGCTGCCGGGGAAGTGATGGTCGATCGCGCGCTGCGCCGCGAACACGTCGGCCGACTTGAACGAGTCGGTCAGCTCGCCGACGATGCGCAGCCACTCCTCGCGCGACGGCGGCGGCCGCACCCCGCCGGTCATGTGCTGCTCGCCGAGGTGAAGCCCCGCGAAGCACAGCGAGGTCGCGACCTCGGTCAGCCGCGACTGCACGCGGACGATGCCGGCGAGCATCCGCGTGCGCCCGAACCGGCGCTCGAGCCGCTCGACGAAGTCGATGTGATAGCCGTAGACGTCGATGCTGGCCGGCGCGTCGGCCTCGACCAGCGCGCGGACCGCCACGTGCGCGCACACCTTGCGCGAGTCGACCTGCGCGGGCTTGACGTGCAGGCTCCACACCGTTCGGCCATCGCCCTCCTCGGCGACGTTCGAGCTCGCCGCGCTCAGCCGATCGACCAGCTCGGTCTCGATCGGCGTGCCGCCCAGGTCCTCGAGCAGCTCGGCCACGCGCGCCGCGTAGCGCATGCACTGCACGGTCTCGATCCCGGCGAGGTCGTCGAAGAACCAGCCGCAGCTCGTGTACATGAGCATCGCGTGGCGCGCCATCTCCATCAGCGACAGCGCGCGCACGCGGTCTTCGTCGTCGAGGTCGTGCGAGGCGTGCGCCGCGAGGAACCGGTCGCGCGCGGCCGGCGTGCGCTCGAGCAGCACCGAGATGTACGCGTCGCGCGCGGCCCATGGATCGCGGAACAGCAGCGGCCCGACGTCGTCGAGCGCCGCCGCCGCCTGGTCGCGCAGCCAGTCGAACGTATCGCGCAGCGGCCGCCGCCATTTCTGGTTCCAGCCCGGGTTGCCGCCGCTCGAGCAGCCGCAGTCGTCGCGCCAGCGCGCGGTGCCGTGCACGCAGCTCCACGAGGTGTTCTCGGCCAGCGTCACCTCCCAGGTCGCCGGCATGCGCGCGCGGAACGCGGAGTAGTTGGTGAGCCGCGTGCCGTTCCAGCCCTGCTCGACCTGCTGGAGCGCCCACGCCAGCGCCATGTCGCCATAGCGGTGGTGGTGCCCGTAGGTCTCGCCGTCGGTCGCGATGTGGCACAGCGTCGGATCGCCGCCCTCGGCGAGCGGGCGGCCGGTCATCCGCGCGATGATCTGGTGGCCGTCGGCGAGCAGGCGCTCGAACGCGACCGCCTGCGAGGTCGGCCCGTCGTAGAAGAACAGATCGATCGACCGCCCCGACGGCAGCGCGCAGCGGTAGCACCGCCCGGGGTCGATCGGCGTCGTGCGCCAGGTGCCGGCCGGCGGCCGCCACGCCTTGGCCTGGTGCGGCGCGAGCACCGCGAACGCGATGCCCTCGGCGGCGAGCGCCTCGAGCGACGGCGTGTCGACCGCGCACTCGGGCAGCCACATCCCCTCGGGCGGCCGCCCGAACCGGCGCTCGAAGTCGGCGATGCCCCAGCGCACCTGGGTCGCGCGATCGCGCGCCGACGCAAGCGGCATGATCAGGTGGCTGTAGACCTGCGCCATCGCCGAGCCATGCCCCTCGAAGCGCACGAGGCTGGCGCGGTCGGCGGCGATCAGCGCGGCGTGGACATCGGGCGCCTGCTCCTCGAGCCACGCCATCAGCGTGGGCCCGACGTTGAAGCTCATGCGCTGGTAGTTGTCGACGATCTGGATGATGTGGTTGCTGTTATCCACCACGCGCGCGGCCGCGTTGGGCCGGTAGCACTCGGCGGTGACGCGCTCGTTCCAGTCATGGTACGGGCGCGCGCTCGGCTGCAGCTCCACCGCCTCGAGCCACGGGTTCTCGCGCGGTGGCTGATAGAAGTGCCCGTGAATGCAGACCCACTTGTCGCTCACGATTGCGTGGCGATACTACGACGGCGCGCGCCGGCATACACGTCCCGCGCAAAATGACCGATCAGCCCGGCGCCGGCCGGCGCTGGGGTGCAGCGGGGCCGCGATGCCCTATGCTGGCGCGAGGTGGAAGCGCGCGCACATGTCACGGGAACGCTGCGCGACCACCAGCGCGCGCTGATGATGCTCGCGGTGTGCGGCGTGCTGTGGAGCACCGCCGGCGCGCTGTTCAAGCTCATCGACTGGAATGTGGGCGCGATCTGGTCGGTGCGGAGCGCGATCGCGGCGACCGCGCTGTGGCTGATCCGCCGGCCGTCGTTTCGGGGGATCTCGGCGGCCGAGTGGCGCGCGGCGTGCGCGCTGGCGGCGACCACCGGGCTGTTCATCCTGGCCAACCGGCTGACCACCGCGGCCAACGCGATCCTGATCCAGTACTCGGCGCCGATCTGGGTGGCGCTGCTCGGCGCGTGGCTGCTCGGCGAGCGCGCGACCCGGCTCGACTGGGTGACCATCGCGGTCGTGATCGGCGGCATCGCGCTGTTCTTCGTCGAGCAGCTCACGTTCGATCACGTCGCCGGCAACTTCGTCGCGCTCGGGGCCGGCGTCGCGTTCGCGCTCAACGTGACGTTCTTCCGCAAGGTCGCGCTGACCCCGGGCGCCAGCGGGCCGAGCGATCCGCTGCGCCCGATGCTGCTCGGCAACCTGATCGGCGCGGTGCTGGGCGCTCCGTTCATCGCGATGTCGCCGCCGCCCGGGCTCACCGGTTGGGGCGCGCTCGTCACGCTCGGGCTGTTCCAGCAGGCGGCCTCGTATCTGCTCTACGCCCGTGCGATCCGGCACGCAACCGCGCTCGAGGCGACGCTGATCCCGGTGATCGAGCCGATCCTGTCGCCGGTGTGGGTCGCGCTGGCGTTCGGCGAGCGGCCCGGGCCCTGGGCGCTCGCAGGCGGCGCGATCGTCCTCGGCGCGATCTGCGCGCGCGCGATGCTGCTCCGCCGCACGCCGGCCTGAACGACTCGCCGTCAGTCCCAGCCGGTGTCGATGCCGTCGCCCTCGACCGCGCCGTCGCCCGCCATCTCGGTCGACGACGGCGTGGTGACCTCGGGCGGCTCGGGCTTGTCGCTGCCCGCGGTCGGATCCTCGTCGCCGAGGTCCCAGCCGGTCTCCGGCTCGTCGACCAGCGCCGAGGGCTCCTCGGGGCCGGACGCGGCCACCGGCACCTCCGGTGGCGGCGGTGGGATCGGCGCCGGATAGCTGACCGGCACCGTGATCGCATCGTGCACCGAGATCACGACGGCGCCCGGGGCCACTGCGGCTGCCTCGGGCGCCTGATCGGGTCCGTGCTCGGGCACGTGCGCGGGCACCTCGTCGCGCATCTCGTGCACCTCGTGGGGCACCGGCTCGGCGAGCGGCTCGATCGGCACCGCGATCACCGCGTGCTCCTCGGAGGCGCGCGTGCGGTCATGGTGTTCCGGGCCGACTGCGGGATGCTCGCCGCTCCGGCGCTCGCGCCGACGGCGCCGGCCGCCGCGGTCGTCCCGGTCACCGCGATCGCCACGGTCATCGCGGACCGGGCGATCCTTGACGCCGGCGGCTTCGAGCACGCGCTCGACCACCTCGTCGAACCGCTGGGCCTGCGCATGGTCCTCGTCGTCGAGCGCAGGGCCGCTCTCGGCCCAGGCCGTGCGCAGCTCGTCGATCACCTCGACCGGATCGCGGCCCGAGAACCGCAGTGCGCCGAACGCGTTCTGCCGCATCGCGTGCTTGAGCTGCGCGGCGAGGTCGGCGCCCGACGGTGCGGCCGGCTGCTTGGGCAGAAGCTCCGCCGCCCGCGCGATCAGCTTCTCGCGCCGGGCGCGCAGCTGCGCCGGATCGAGCTCGCTGCCGCGCACCGCATCGGGATAGCTCACCACGACGTGCGCGATCATCGCGGCGGCTTCGGCGCCGAGCGCCCCCATCTCCTGGGCCCGGTTGCGCGCCGCGATCGCGCGTGCGGCCAGATCGTCGCCGCCGGCCAGCACGCCGTCGATCTCGGCCTTGAGCGCGTCGATCTGCCCGCGGTGCGCGTTGGCCTCGGCGTCGCGCGCATCGTCGCGCTTGTGGAACAGGGCATCGCACGCCGCGCGGAACGCCCTGTACACGGCGTCGGCATCGCGCCGCGGCACGAACCCGATGTCGCGCCACTGGTACTGCAGCTCCTTGATCTCGGCGATCGAGCGTCCCCAGCCGCCCTCGGCGGGCGCGGCCGCGGTCACCGCCTCGGCGCGCGCGATCAGATCGCGCTTCGCGGACAGGTTGGCCTCCTCGTCGGCGCGCCGCGCGTCGAGCTCGGGCTTGCGGCGCTCGAAGAACCGGTCGCACGCCGCGCGGAACCGCTTCCACAGCTCGTCGCCCTGCTTGCGCGGCAGGTGGCCCGACTGCTTCCACGACTGCTGCAGCGCCTTGAGCTTCTCGGCGGTGGACGCCCACTCGGTGGAATCGGCGACCGCCTCGGCCTCGGCGATCAGCGCCTCCTTGACCTTGGCGACCTCGACGAACTTCTCCTGCTCGACGGCGCGCACGCCGCGCACCTTGTCGTAGACCTGGTCGCAGCTCGCCTTGAACTGCTCCCACAGCTCCTTCGATCGGCGCTGCGGCATCGCGCCGACTTCCTTCCACAGCGCCTGTAGCCCGCGCAGCCGGTTGCCGAGGTCCGGCGTGGCCGGCGCCTCCAGCATCTGCTTGGCAGTCGCGATCAGCGCCTCGGCCTTGGGTACGTTGGCCCAGCGCTGCCAGTCCTCGGCCTCGCGCAGCTCGCCCCCGCGTGTGACCAGCTTGCCGCGCGCGACCCGGTAGCGCTCCGCGAGCGTATCGCGGTCGGGCGGCGGGACCTTGCCGACCTGGTCGAACGCCTTGGTCGCCTGGGACAGCAGCCGGTCGATCGACCGCAGATCGTGCGTCGACGACGCCGCGAGCGCCTCCATGTCATCGCACAGCGCGGCCAGGCTCGCCCCGATCGCCGCGCCGCGCTCGGCGTCTTCCTTCTGCTTCGCCGCGCGCTCGGTGGCCAGCGCCTGGCGGCGCGCCTCCTCCTCGGTGCGCAGGCGATCGCGCTCCTCGCGCCGCGCCTTGGCCTCGGCCTCGCGCGCCGCGCGCTGCGGATCGGCCGGCTCGCCGGCTGCGCCCGCCGCATCGCCCTCGGCCGGGGCATCGCCTCGGGCCTCCGCGCGCGCCTCCGGTTTGCCCTCCGCGCGAGCGGCCTCCCCGGCGCGGGCCCTCTCGGCGGCGGCGCGCTCCTTGTCGGCCATCGCCTCGCGCTCGACCGCGCGCAGCTCGTCGGACGAGCGCGCCTGCTGATCGTAGATGTCCTTGCGGCGCCAGAATCGCTCGACCGCCCTGGTGAACCGCTCGTCGCCGTCGTCGGTTCCCAGCTTGGCGAACGCCGCCTCGGCGCTCTTCACGACCTCGGAGACCTTGGCGAATTCGAAGCTCTCGGCGACCGCCTCGACCTCGCGCACGAGCTGCGCCTTCTCGGCGCGCCGCCGCTTCACGTCGTCGGACAGCCCGGGGCGCTTTGCGCGCTCGGCCTCCTGGATCTCGCTGACGATCTTGCGGGCTCGCTGGCGCACCGCCTTGTTCTTGGCCTTCTGCGCCACCTGCTCCAGGCGGTCGATGTCGTCGATCTTGTCGACCGCGGCGAGCCCGACCTCCTTCTGCGTGGTGTCGATCGCCAGGGCGCGCAGCACGTCGCCGTCGTCGATCCGCGCGACCGCGGCGATCCGCAGGTCTTGCGCCGCCTCGCTCTTGGCCAGCTCGCACAGCGCGCGCGGATCGCGCAGCTCGCCGAACGCGCGCTTGCGGATCGCCGCGTTGCCGGCGCGCACCACGACGTCGACTAGCGCGCGCTGATCGCCGAGCTTGATGATGCCGGCGAGCGCCGTGCCCGCGGTGTCTGCGTCCGCGCCGCAGGCGTGCGACAGCCACAGCTGGGCCGCGCGCTCACCTGCGAGATCTCGCAGGCTGCGCTCGGTCTCGGCGGCGGCGATGTCGGCCAGCACGGAGGCGGTGGAGATCCGCTCGATCGCGAGCCGGCGCACGCCGGTGTCGCTATCGGTGCGAGCGATCTGGATCAGGATGGCAGCGTCTTCCGCGGTCAAAGCACGGACGGCTTCGGTGCGCACGCGGACGTCGCTGTGGCGGTACTTGGGGCGAAAAAGATCTGCAATCCCCATGGGAAGCGCGGAATCTATGCTGGAACTCTTCCCCGCCACAAGCGCGGATGTAACCAGCCGTTCATGGCACGGTATGCGTTGGTGGCGGGTATTCAGTCTGGCCAGTTGCAAATTTCCGAACTTCCCTACCCCAAGCGTAACCGTGGGCGGCGCCAGGATGATCTAGCGTGGCGGCCATGGTGGTCCCGCAGCGACGCGGTCGGCTGATTACGATCCAGGAGCTGCTGGACATCCAGCGCGAGGGCGTTCCGACGCGCTGCGCGCACTGTCAGCGCGATGCGACCGATCGCGATCGCGACCAGACGGAGGCCGCGCTGCGCGCGCGGGTCCGGGTGCTCGAGGCGCGCGTGAGCGAGCTCGAGCGCACCCGGCGCTGACCCGCCGCTCAGGGCTCGACGAGCAGCCAGGTGATCGCGCCGGCCTGCACCGGCACCGAGCCGTCGAACAGCACCTTGTCGGCGCGCGACGTCAGGCTCACCGTCGCCGAGCCGGTGTCGGCCGGCACGCCGACCAGCAGCACGGCGCGGGTCTGATCCCCCGGCGGCAGCGAATTCCAGATGAACGAGTCGCCCTGGTTGTAGAGCACCTGCGCCACCCCGGCCGCGCCGGCGCCGCCCACGATCTCGCCCTGCCCGGCGAGCGCGATGTGGATCGTCGCGCGCGTCGGATCCTCGGTCACGTGAAGCGCATCGAGGTAGACCTGCCAGAGCTGGGTCGCGATCACCGGCGCGAGTACGTCGCCGGACGGCGCGCTCGCGATATCGACCAGGCTGATCCGGCGATCGGTCCGGTTGTCCGCGACGCGCAGCACACCGCCGGCCGAGCCCTCGGGGAGCGCGATGCGGAACTCACCGTTGCCGTCGGTGGTCGCGTCGCGACCGCTCGCGACCTCGACGACGTGCAGCCCGCCGACGTCCTGCATCTCGCCGCACCGGCCGGGATTGCGGAGGTCGAACACGATGCACGCGCGGCCGCTCACGCCATCACCGCCGGTGCACGCACCGGCGAGCGTCGCGAGCACCCCGAGCGCAGCGGACCGCATCAGTTGCCGTTGGGACACTGGATCGGCGTGAACAGCACCAGATCGGGGAAACCGGCCTGCGACAGCGTCATCACAGGCGTCAGAATACCAGCTGCGGACTGCGCGAACATCTCCTGCGGGCTCTTCGCCGTGACGTAGGTCGCCGGATTGAAGTTCGGTCCGGGGAACAGTGCGAGGACGTCCCATTTATCGTTCTTCACCTTGGGTCGATTGCCGGGATGGTCATTCTCGGCAATGTGGTAGTGGTCGACTTCGGGGTGGCTATCGATGTGATGGCTCTCGGCCGCCGGCGCGCCCGTTCCGAACACCGCATAGAGGTTCGGGCGCTGTGGCGTATTGTACGGGGCATTGACGATTCCCTGCGTGCCAATCGCCCAGAACACGAAGGTCTGGGTCTGTGCCGTCTTGGCGCCCGGGAAGATCTGGGTGCACAGCTCGCCGTTCACCCAGGCCGGCTCGGTCAGATCCGTCGCCGGATTGAACTTGACCGCGGCCTCGGCCGCCAGGTCCGTCGTGTCCTCGTCGTCAGATGCGGTATCGACACCACACGCCGCCAGCGCCGAAACGAGTACCAGAGAAACGGTCATTCGCATGGGGCCCTCCCTGTAGGGTGAGGCCGACCACATCAAGCGGCATGCCCACACCGCGACCTCGTTGTTTCAACCGGATCGCAGCATGGGCTCGAATTGGACAGAACAAACTGATCGGCTCGATACAGATCGCACCGGTACAACTTGATCGGCGCGATCATCTCGTACCGGCCGCCGAAGCGGCTTCGTTCCTCTCTGGCTCTCAGTGACCGCGCGGGCAGTCGATCGGCGTGAATAGCACGAGCTCCGGAAACCCGGCCTCCGGCAGCGTCATCAGCGGCGTCAGGATGCCCGCCGCGGACTGCGCGAACACGGCCGCCGGGCTCGTCGCAGGCTGGTACGTCGCGGCGTTGTAGTTCGGGCCCGGGAAGAACGCCAGGACGTCCCACTTGGTGTTCTCCACCTCGCGCGCACGCGGCGGAACATCGGCGATGTGATAGTGGTCGAACTGATCGAAACCGTCGACGTGATGGCTCTGGGACAGCGGCGTGCTGGTCCCGAACACCGCGTAGAGGTTCGGGCGCTGCGGCGTGTTGTACGGCGCGTTGACGATGCCTCGCGTCCCGATCGGCCAGATCTGATAGATCTGGGTCTGCGGGGTCTTGCCGCCGGGGAAGATCTGATTGCAGAGCTGGCCATTCACGAAGACCGGCTCGGTCAGGTCCGTCCGCGGGTTGAATCGAAACTCACTGTCTGCCGTGAGATCAGTCGTCTCCGGGTCCTCCGCCGTGTCGACGCCGCACGCCGCCACCACAGACACCAGTACCAGAGCAACGGTCATTCGCATGTGGACACCTCCGATGGTGAGGTCGGCAGTAATCCAAACCGCATGCCACGCGAAGACCGTTGCATTTCAGGTAGATCGATCATCGAATGCGCAAGTGCCCCCGATACAACCTGATCGCGGCAGTACAGATTGATCGGCAACCGCGAGCGCTGTGATCACAAACGCATCATTTCAAGATTGCCATTTGTGACTTCAAGCATCCTGATTGCCAGTCACATGTGCATCAGTGGCCGTCGGGGCACTGGATCGGCGTGAACAGCACCAGCTCCGGGAAGCCGGCCTGGGGCAACGTCATCACGCCGGTCAGGATGCCGGCCGCCGACTGCGCGAACATCTCGGTCGGGCTCTTCGCCGGCACGTACGTCTCCGGGTGGTAGTTCGGCCCCGGGAACAGCGCCAGGACATCCCACTTGGTGTCGTCGACCTGGGTCTTGTGGGGATTGCTCTCGGCGATGTGGTAGTGGTCGAACTGGTTGAAGCCGTCGACGTGATGGCTGACCGACAGCGGCGTGCTGGTCCCGAACACGGCGTAGAGGTTCGGACGCTCGGGTGTGTTGTACGGCGCATTGACGATGCCTTTCGTCCCGATCGGCCAGATCTGATAAATCTGGGTCTGCGGCGTCAGGGCGCCCGGGAAGATCTGCGTGCACAGCACGCCGTTCACGAACACCGGCTCGGTGCCATCGGTCGCCGGGTTGAAGCGAAAACCGCTGTTGCTGGCGAGATCGGTCGTCGTCTGGTCGTCGGTCGCCGTGTCGACACCGCACGCAGCCAGAGATGCGGACAGAGATGCAGACAGAGCTACGAACATCGCACACGAGGTCAATCGCATGACATGGGCCTCCCTTTGTGGTCCGCCCTGGCCTCTCTCAAGCGCCGTACCATGCGCGATGCCCAGTGATTGTCCACGGTTCGCGCGCCGCTGATCGATCGGCGCGATACAAACTGATCAGCCGTGTAACAGATCTTTCACAGCTCGTCAGTCCGGCTTGCGCGGGCGAACGACGCCATAGCGTTCGAGCCGGCGGATCAGTGCGCCGCGCGACATGCCGAGGCGCCGTGCCGCACGGCTCTGGTTGCCGCCGCACGCGTTGAGCACCTCGATGATGGTCTGGCGCGACTCGTCGAAGAACGGCTCGCGGTCGGTCGGCTCCTCGGAGTCCGTCGGCCCGCCATGGGCCGCCTGCATGCGCTCGAGCGGCAGGTGCGCGGGCGTGATCATCATGTTGCCGGCGAGCAACACCGCGCTCTCGATCACGTTGCGCAGCTCGCGGATGTTGCCCGGCCAGCGGTACGCGCGCAGAAGCGACATCGCATCGGGCGAGATCATCGGCGGCGGCCCCGTGTTGCGCGCCGAGCTGCGCGCCGAGCTGCGCGCCGCCTGGGCCAGGAAGGTGTGCACGAGCGGACCGATGTCGCCCGGGCGGCGGCGCAGCGGCGGGACCTCGAGCGTCGTGCCGGCCAGCCGGTAGTAGAGGTCCTGGCGGAACAGCCCGCGCGCCGCGTGCTTCTCGAGGTCGCGATTGGTCGCGGCGATGAACCGCAGGTCGAGCGGCTGCAACCGCACCCCGCCGATCCGGCGGACCTCCTTGTCCTCGAGCACGCGCAGCAGCTTGACCTGCAGGGTCATCGGCATCTCGCCGATCTCGTCGAGCAGCACCACGCCGCCGTCGGCGGTCTCGAGCAGCCCGGGCTTGGTCGCGACCGCGCTGGTGAACGCGCCCCGCTCGTGGCCGAACAGCTCGCTCTCGAGCAGCGACTCCGACAGCGCGCCACAGTTGAGGCGCAAGAACGGCCGGCCCGCGCGCGGCGAGCGCCGGTAGATCTCCTCGGCGATGACCTCCTTGCCCACCCCCGTCTCGCCGATGAGCAGCACGCTGATGTCGCCGGCCGCGATGCGCTCGGCGAGCCGGAACAGCTCGTGGGTCACCGCATCGGCGACCACGCGGCCCTCGGACACCGCGAGCGCCGGGGCGCGATCCTCGGCCAGCGGCTGCGCGCGCGCGATCAGCTCCTCGGCCGTCCGCGCGTCGGCTGGAAAGCTCGCCATGCCCCAGCTCGCCGTGAACGAGCGGCGGTCGAGCTCGTCGCTGATCCGGTCGAGGACCGCGCGCGCTTGCGACGCGTTTGCGTCGACGATCAGCACCGCGTAGACCGAGGAACCCTGCTCGCCCGCGACATCGCTCGTGCGCAGCGCGGAGGCCAGGACCTGGCGAACCCCGACGTCGGGCGCGTTGCGACCGACCCGGAAGCACGCCACCGAGAACGCGCTGCCGATGCGCTCGGCGCGCGCGCACTCCTCTTTCACGCGCGCCTCGAAGTGGTCGCTGGCCCAGAACCTGCGCGGGTAGACCGCCGGCGCGCCGCGCTGGACGAGCAGCGCCGCCGAGCCGACCATCACCACGTCGCCGACCGCGAGCTCGCGGACCTCGCCGGGCGGCAGCGGCACGCCGTGCACCCGCGTGCCGTTCGAGCTGCCGAGATCGCGGATCGTCAGGCGCGGCGTCATCGACAGGATCGCGTGCCGGCGCGAGACCAGCGGGTCATCGACGTAGATCTCGACCGAGCTCGCGCCGCGGCCGATCGTCACCTCGCCGGACTCGGGCAACGGATAGCTCGCGAGGAAGCTATTCGACAGGACCAGGACCGACAGCGCCTCGTCGAGCGACGCCGCGAGCGCGGTCGCCGCTGCGTTCGACGGGACCACGGTCACTGAATCCTCGCCTACGACTTTGGGCAAGTCGTCCCAGCAATCCATCTGGACGCAGAGTAACTCGTCGCGCGCCCGCCCTGCAATCGAAGCCATCCGTCGCGTATCGGATAGATGCTGTCATGCGATAGTGAGCTACCGGCGCTGCGGGTGCTCGCACAGATCGATCAGCGCGCCGACGACCTCGGTCAGCTTGTAGTCGCTCGGCGTGAACACGCGCTGGATGCCGATCCGCGCAAGCTCTGCATGATCGCGGGCCGGCACGACGCCGCCGACCACGACCGGGATATCGCCCGCACCGCGCGCGCGGAGCTCGCCGAGAACCGCAGTGCTCAGCTC
>DATIPJ010001236.1:0-6856 GCA_035472155.1 Kofleriaceae bacterium | reverse complement strand
GCGAACCGATCGACCGCGACGCGCAGCTCCTCGGCGGTGAAGAACCGGCGCTCCGGGTCGGGCGCGATCGCCTTCATGATGATCGCCGACAGCTCGTTCGGCAGATCGGGCCGCCGCACCTGGGGCAGCGAGACCCGGCCGTTGACGATCTGATCCATCAGCAGGTAATCGTTGTCACCCTTGAACAGCCGGCTCGTGGTGCACAGCTCGTAGAGCACGACGCCGAGCGAGTACACATCGCTGCGGCGATCGATCGCCGCGCCCTTGCACTGCTCGGGCGACATGTACGAGACCTTGCCCTTGAGGCTGCTCGATCGGGTCTCGCGCCGCATCGACGCCTTGGCGATGCCGAAGTCGACGACCTTGATCGAACCGTCGTAGCCGACGAGGATGTTCGACGGCGACACGTCGCGGTGCACGATGCCCAGCGAGCGCATATCGGCGCCGCGCCGCTCGTGCGCGTAGTGCAGGCCCGCCGCCGCCGCCGACACGACCGCGAGCGCGTGACCGACCGGCACGTGCGCGCGCGACTTCGACGCGTTCGACAGGATCGAGCGCACGTCCTCGCCGTGGATGTACTCCATCGCGAGGAAGTACTCGCCCTCGGCCTCGCCGATGTCGTGGACCTGGACGATGTGCTGGTGGTGGAGGTTCGCCACCACCCTCGCCTCGTCGAGGAACATCCTGATGAAGCGCTCGTCCCGGGCGTACTCGGGGCGGATCCGCTTGAGCACCACATGGCGCTCGAATCCTTCGATGCCATCTGCGCGACCGAGGAGGACGTCCGCCATGCCTCCCGACGCAAGGTGCTTGAGCACCACATAGCGCCCGAGTCGAGATTCCATATTGTGATTTACCCTATAAAATTATCTCGCAATCCTCAATGCTGATTCGGGTCGCTGTGCAGCCTACATGTCGCTCAGCGAGTCACTGAGCGACAGTGGCCAATTACTTGCCACCGAGCAGGTTGCGCGCGATGACCACCCGCTGAATCTGCGACGTGCCTTCATAGATCTGCAAAAGCTTTGCGTCGCGCATCAGTTTTTCGACGGGATACTCCTTGGTGTAGCCATACCCGCCGAAGATCTGGACCGCGTCGGTGGTACTACGCATTGCAGCGTCGGCGCCGTACGCCTTGGCATAGCTCGAGGTGATCGCGGACAGGTCGCCCCGATCGACCTGCCAGGCCGCCTTGTGCGTCAACAGGCGCGTGGTCTCGTAGGCGATGGCCATCTCTGCCAGCATGAACTGCACCGCCTGGTGCTGGGCGATCGCGACGCCGAACGTCTTGCGCTCGAGCGAGTATGCCCGGCTCTCCTCGAGGGCACGCCGGATCACTCCCGCGGCCATCGCGGCGATCCAGGGCCGCGATCGGTCGAACGTCTTCATCGCGATCTTGAAGCCGGCGTCCTCGGCGCCGACCAGCTGGCTGCGCGCGATCTTGCAGTCTTCGAAGATGACGTCCGTTGTATTGGACGCGCGCTGTCCCATCTTGTTCTCTTTGCGGCCCGCCTTGACGCCCGGGGCGTCGGCGTCGACCACGAAGCACGCGATCCCCTTGTGCCGCATCGCCGGATCGAAGGTCGCAAACACCGTGTAAAAGCCGGCGACTCCACCGTTGGTGATCCAGCGCTTCTGGCCATTCAAGACGTAGTCGTCGCCGTGGCGGGTGACGCGGGTCCGCATCCCGGCGACGTCGGAGCCGGCATCGGGCTCGCTGCAGCAGTAGGCGCAGAACGCGAAGTCCTCGGTGAGCCGAGGTAGGTATTTGCGCTTTTGCTCATCGCTGCCGGCGACCAGGAGCGGTGTCGCGCCCAGCGAGTTCGCCGCCATCGAGGTGTTGATTCCGGAGCAGCCGAACGAGACCTCTTCCTGGACGAGGCAGTTATCGAGGCAGCTGCCCCCGAGCCCGCCGTACTCCGTGGGAATCTCGATGTTCATGAGGCCGGTTTCCCAGGCGCGCTTCAAGATCTCGCGCGGGAGCTCGCCGGTCTCGTCGTAGTGGGCGGCCTTGGGGACGATCTCCTTGCGCGTGAACTCGCGCGCGGTCTGTACGAGCGCCTCCTGCTCTTCGGTAAAGCTCAGATCCATGCGCCAGTCATAACCTACCGGCGCTACTGGAACGAGAGCGTATACGTCCCCTGCGCGCCGGCCGGCCCCTGCCTGGGGAACTGCCATTTCTGGACCGAGCGCAGGATGCAGGCGGCGAGCTTGTACTTCTTGATGGCGCTCGCCAGCTGCGCCTTGGAGACCTTGCCACTGGCATCGACGATGAACTTCACCGTGATCTCGCCGTGCAGGTCTTCGGTATCGCACTTCGAGAGCTCCTTCAGGTGTCCCGACGCGACGTGCTCGACCACGACATGCGCAATCTGTGCAGGACCCTCCGCCATCGGTGCAACGGGCACCGGTGCGGGCACCGCCGTCGCGACCGCAGGCGTCGCTGCCGGCATCGCCGGCGCGCTGGGCACAGGTGCCGCCGCGGGAATCGCGCCGCCAGGTGGCGGGCTGAGCGTCGTGATGACCGCGGAGGACCCCGTGGGCGGGGGCGGAGACGACGCCGCGGCTGCAGTCTGCGGAGGCTTGGCGGCGACAGCGCCAGCCGGTGCGCTGCTGGCGACTGCGGACGCGCTCGATGACTCCTTCGAGGGCGGCGATGACGCCGACGACTCAGTGATTTTCGCAGCCGACGTGCTCGACGATTTCTTGCCGCTCGAGCCACCGGAGCTTCCCGAGCTCCCCGAAGACGGCGACGACTTCTTCGCCTGCTGCGGCGGCGCCGGCGGCGCCGCTTCCCTCGCCACCGCCTTGGAGGCGGGGGTCTCGGCGGCCTCGCCCGTAGCCGCGGCGGCAGTGGGAATCGGTGTCACCGTCGGCGGCGGTGGCGCGGGCACCTGCGAGGGGATCGGCTGCGTCGCGACCGCGGCGACCGGCGAGGGGGCCGTGCCGGTCCCGGCGAGTCGCCACGCCGCGAACCCGGCCAGCACGATCAACGGCGCAGCGAGCAGAGCGACCTTCACCGGCGTGATCGCACGGCGCGGCGGCCCCGGCGGCTGCTGGCTTTCCCACCCCATCTTCGAGTCGGTGGGCGACGGTGTGATCAGCGAGCGCTCCGACGAGATGTGGCGGGCACTCTCGCGCGGAATCGCGCTGGTGTCCGGTGGCTCGGCCGCCGCGACCCGCATCGAGCCCGACGGCTCGCTCGGCCGCGCGCTCGCGCCGCTCGGCCGGGTGATCGGGCCGCTGCGCCGCGCGTCGTCGTCGCTGCGCGGCAGCTCGTTCCAGCTCTGCGCCCCGCCCTCGCCGTTGGCCGTCACCTCGTCGAGCGAGCGCATGACCTGGCCCTTGAGATCGAGCCACGGCTCGGGCCGCTCGCCGAACTGCTTGCGCATGTACGACGCGAGCGACGACGGCGACGCGGTCAGCCCCGCGCGGTTGGCGAAGTGATCCAGCGCGACGCGGAGCTCCTCGGCGGTGAAGTACCGGCGCTCGGGGTCAGGCGCGATCGCGCGCATGATGATCGCGCACAGCTCGTTGGGCAGATCGGGGCGCCGCACGCGCGGCAGCGAGACCCGGCCGTTGACGATCTGGTCCATCACCAGGTAGTCGTTCTCGCCCTTGAACAACCTCGTCGTCGTCGCGAGCTCGTAGAGCACGACGCCCAGCGAGTACACGTCGCTCCGCCGATCGATCTCGTCGCTCTTGCACTGCTCGGGCGACATGTACGAGACCTTGCCCTTGAGGCCGCCGCGGGTCTCCGGCCGGCTCGCCGCCTTCGCGATGCCGAAGTCGACGATCTTGATCGAGCCGTCGTAGCCGACCAGGATGTTCGACGGCGAGATGTCGCGGTGCACGATGCCGAGCGACCGCTTGTCGGAGCCGCGGCGCTCGTGCGCGTAGTGCAGTCCCGCGGCGGCCGCAGACACGATCATCACCGCGTAGCCCAGCGGGACGTGCGCGCGCGTCCGCGAGGCGGTCTGCAGCATCGTCCGCACGTCCTCGCCGTGGATGTACTCCATCGCGATGAAGTACTCGCCGTTGGACTCGCCGACGTCGTGGACCTGCACGATGTGCTGGTGGTGGAGGTTCGCGGCGACGCGCGCCTCGTCGAGGAACATGCGAATGAAGCGCTGATCGTGCGCGTGGTCCGGGCGGATCCGCTTGAGCACGACATGGCGCTCGAAGCCTTCAATACCGTCGGTTCTCCCGAGGAGAACGTCCGCCATACCGCCGGACACGAGGTGCTTGAGCACCGTGTATCGCCCTAGCCGAGCCCCCATGTCGTCGCCAGCGATAGAATCCTGCGAATCACGTCCACCGTCAATCGAGCTGACGCTGCTGCCTACATGTCACGCCGCGTGAGTACGGTCTTGGGGATCACTCGGCGACTCATGTTGCAGGACGCTTTGGCCATCGGCCACGGCGCGCGATCATGACCTCTGCGCACCTGCACGGGTGCCCAGCTGGAGACACTGCGTGAGCGAGGCAAACGAGGCATTCGGAACATGGCGGCTCGAGTCGATCATTGCCGTCGGCGGGCTCGGCGAAATCTGGCGTGCGCATCACGCGCATCGGACCCACGAGGTGGTGGCGATCAAGCGGCTGCACACACACCTGCGGCGGAATGAGGCGGTGCGGGCGCAATTCGCGCTCGAGCTGGCGCCCGGCGAGGACCTCCGCAGGATGCTCGCCCCGCCCCCGCCGCCGGGAAGCGAGCCGCGCGAGCCTTCGGCGCCGGCCCACGTCGTCTTGCCGCGCGCGCGCGTGCTCGCGATCGCGATCGCCGCGTGCGATGCCACCGAGCACCTGCACGGCTGCGGCTACGTCCACGGCGACATCAACCCGGGCAACCTGATCGTCGCGGCGCCGATCGCCGATCGCGTGACGCTGATCGATCTGGGCATCGCGCGCGAGATCGGCGCCGCCGGTGCGGTGCGCGGGACCCATGCGTACATGGCGCCCGAGCAGGTGCGCGGCGAGGCGTGGACGCGCGCGACCGACGTGTTCGCGCTCGGCGTCGTGCTGTGGGAGCTCGCCGCCGGCGCGCGGCTGTTTCACCGCGGCCCGCCGTGGCTGTCGATGGCGGCGGTCGTCGAGGCGCCCGCGCCGCCGCTCGCCGATCCGGCGCTCGATGCGATCGCGCAGGCCGCGCTGGTCAAGGATCCGGCCCGGCGGCTCGCAACGGCCGGCGAGCTCGCCGAACGCCTGCGCGCGCTCTACGCCTAGCTGCCCGGCTTGTCGGACGGCGCAGCGCGCTTGGCGGCGCGCTCGGCGCGGGCGGCTTCGCGTTCGGCCGCGCGCTTCTGCTGGAGGTCGAACTGGTTGCGCGCCGCGCGCGTGCCCAGGATGAAGCCGAGGAACATGCCGATCATGAGCGCGCCGGGGATGAAGATGATGTGCCCGGGCGTCATGTCCGCGCCTTGGTCCCCTCCCCCGCAGCGGCGTCGAGCTCGCGGCGCAGCTGCAGGATCTCGGACTCGAGCGCGCGCTGGCGCCGCCACAGGAAGATCACGAACGCCGCGGCGATGACCCACATGGCGGCGTACGCGTAGATCACATGGCGCTCGTTGCGCTGCACCTTCAGGTTGGCGTCGACGTGCGCGGCCACGGTGTCGGCGTCGCGCTTCTTGACGGCGGCCTCGTCACCGAGCTTGACGACCTCGCCCGCGAACTTGGGGTCCTTCATGGCGCGCTCGCCGGCGATCTTGACCACATCGAGGGCGAACTGCGGGTCGGCGTTCATCGCCTCCGAGCACGCCTTGCGCGCATCGCCGGCGCTTGCCGCAGGGGATGCCACAGGAGCGGCCGCAGGCGAGTCTGCGGTCTGCGCGAGCGCGAGGCCGGCGAGCGCGGCGACCAGCACGAGCGCCGCGCCGATCGAGCTTGTCCTTGATGTCGTTGGCGTCATTGGAGCACTCCCAGATCGAGACCACGTTCACGCAGCTCGCGCAGCTCGCGCTCAGCGCGTGTGCTGTGCAGTCGACTGATCACGAGCGCGAAATACCAGAACAGAAAGCTCACAGCCGTCAGCCAGAACGTCCCCTTCATGCCGGGGCCGAGCGTGGCGACCACGCCCTCGGTGCCCGCCGCCGGATGCGAGTCCTGGCCGACCATCGTGTAGACGAAGATCGAGGTCACCATGCCGAAGATCGCCATGCCGGCGGCGACCCGGTCGGCGCTCGGGCCGGCGAACCGGCGCACCAGCACGTAGCCAACGAGCAGCAGCCAGAGCAGCAGCGATGTGGTCAGCCGCGGCTCCCAGTTCCACCACGTGCCCCACGCCGCCTTGGCCCAGATCGAGCCGGTGACGAGCACGACCAGGCCGAACACCGCTGCGACCTCGGTCGACGCGCTCGCCAGGTCGTCCCACTTGGGGTTGCGCGTGCGCAAGAAAGCGATCGAGCTCAGGCCGGCGACGAACACCGCCACGAACAGCTCGAACCCGTGCCCGGTGTGGAAGAAGAAGATCTTCTGGTTGAAGAACAGGCTCGATCCGTTGAGCTTGCCGTCGTCGTTCACGCCGTACTGCAGCGGCGCGACATAGAACACCATGTAGGTCGACAGGACGAGCGCGAGCGCGGCGAGCACCGAGAAGATGGGAACGGCGAGCTTCTTCATGGCCATCCTTGCGACATGCGAGGGGTCATTCGATCACGAGCGACTCGAATATCCAGATCGAGAGTACCAGGAACGCAGCATCATAGATTCCGAGGAACTCGATCCAGTACCAGGCGGCATCGAAGTTGGGTATCTGGGCGACCAGCGCCGCACCAACTGATGATCAGTTCCCACAACCGTTCGCTGTACGCGTTGGCTTCCGCGCACACCTCGGGTGAGAAATACCTGAACTGGGGAT
>DATIPJ010001235.1:0-8946 GCA_035472155.1 Kofleriaceae bacterium | reverse complement strand
CGCGGTCCCAGCGCAGCCCCAGCGTTCCCTTCTGGCGCGGCAGGAGGTCCTCGAGCCGGTTGCGCCCGTAGCGGCCCAGGAACAACTCGCTCACTCGATCGGCGCCGCCCGGGATGTCGCCGAACTTGTCGAGCATGCTCTGCGGGACATTGACCTCGTCGACCGCCGTGCTGGTGAAGTTTGCGGCAGCGGTCAGCTTGAGCTGTCCGTCGGGCAGGCGGTAGCTGTAGTCGAGGACGATATCCACGCCGTTGGTCGTGGTGTTGACCGAGTTGACGAAGAACTGGGTCGAGCCGACGCCGGGGAACGGGGCGACGATGGCCGAGATCGCATCGCCGAGCACCGCGTCGCCGGTATCGAACAGCGCGGTCAGCACGACGCGGTCCTTGATGGTGACCCGGTAGTAGTCGGCGCTGAGCGCGAGATTGCTGAACAGCCGTGCGGTGAAGCCGCCGCTGAAGTTGACCGACGTCTCCTCCTTGAGGTGTGGCACGCCGAACGCCTCGGTGACCGCGCTGCGGTTGGGACTGATCAGGATGTTGGTCGGCGTCGCCATTCCCGTTTCAGGGTCATTGAAGAACTGCGTTGCGATCGTGCTGTACCAGAGCTGCTGGAGGCCGGGAGCGCGGAACCCGGTCGACGCCGAGCCGCGGAGTGCGAGCTCGTTGTCGGCGTCATGGAACACGGCGACCCGGCCGGCGAGCTTGCCGGTGACCGTGTTGCCGAAGTCGCTATAGTGCTCGTAGCGTACGCCGACGTCGACGTTGGTGCGCCGGGTCGGCTGGGTCTCGAGGCCCGCGTACACCGCTTCGCTGACCCGGCTCTTGTCGGACTCGTCCGAGGGCCGGAACCCGGGGAACACCTGCGAGCCGGGGATCTTGGGCTCGCCGGCCGAGTCGACCTCCGGGCCGAGCTCGTAGGACTCGGGCTGGCCAGCGGTGATGCCGTAGCTCTCGTGGCGCAGCTCGGCGCCCGCGACCACCGCGACCGAGGCCAGGGCGTTCTGCTCGATCTGCCGGACGCCGTCGAAATTGAGGGTGGTCTGGTGGAAGTGCAGCTTGCCGGCGTCGAAGTGGGTCGGGCTCATCACGCCGAGCGAGGCGTTGAGGCTGTGGTCGACGAAGAAGTGAAAGCTATCGCCGCCGTAGGTCACGCTGAGGTCGCCTTCCCAGGGGCCGCGCTTGCCGCGGATGCCGGCGGTGCCCGTCCAGGCGTTCAGTAGCGGATTGATCTCCGGCAGAAACCCATTTGGATAGACCCGCAGGTCTACCTGGTCCTCGGAGTTGGGGAATCGGTAAAATCCTGAGGCGTAGCCTTTGCGGAGGGTGTAACTGCCCTGGGCGTGGAGCTCGAACGTATCGTCGAGCCTGTATCCTGCGTTGAGCACGCCGGTGCCGACGAGCGCGCCGGCGTTGCCGACGTGCATCCTGAAGTCGTTGCGGGTGAGGCCGCGGTTTGCGAGCTCGGCGTCGGTGTCGGCGGTGCCCTCGACGCCCGGGAAGATGTCGCCGGTCCACGCACCCGAGCGCTGGGTGCGGCCGCGGGCGAAGAACTCCCCGGTCAGGTTGAGGTAGCCCTGGCGGCCGAGCGCGAACCCGGTATTGGCGCCGAGCTTGAACTGCGTGCCATCGCCGGACGCGGTGGTCCCGAGCAGGGAGTACGCCTCGCCGGTATCGACGGTGTCCTTGAGCACGATATTGATGACGCCGGCGATCGCATCCGAGCCGTACTGCGAGGCCGCGCCGTCGCGCAGTACCTCGATCCGCGCGATCGCGGCGGTCGGGATTGCGTTGAGGTCGACCCCGACGGTGCCGCCGTTGTAGACGTTGATGATCGAGCTCTGGTGGAGGCGCTTGCCGTTGACCAGCACGAGGACGTGCTCGGGCCCCAGGCCGCGCAGGTCGGCGGGGTCGATGTGGTCGGTGCCGTCGGTGATGCTCAGGTGCGACGCGTTGAACGACGGCGCGAGCGTGTTGAGGATCTGGTTGAGCTCGGTCTCGCTCGATTCGGTGATCGCGTCGCTGTTGATGACGTCGACCGGCACCGGCGTCTCGAGCCGGCTGCGCGGGGTGCGCGAGCCGATGATCGTGATGACCTCGCCGAGCTGATCCTCGGCGAGCTGGACGTCGAGCACGGCGGCCGTGGCGCCCACGGTCACGGGGAGCTCGCGCGCGAACGACCCGGGCGCCTCGACGCGCAGCGTGTAGCTCCCGGGCGGCGCCGAGAGCGTGTACTGGCCGTTCTCGTCACTGAACACCAGCGCACCGACGCCTTCGATCGAGACGCTGGCGCCGGCGATCGGTGCGCCGCCCTTCTGGGCAGTGACCACGCCGCGCACGGTCCCGGCGTCGCCGCTCGGCGCCGGAGCGGCCGGGGCCGCGGGCGGCTCGCTCGACGCGGGCGGCTCACTCGCCGGGGGCGTGTCGGGCGGCGCTGTGGGTGGAGGTGCGGCCGGCGGAGCCGGCTGTCCTTGGACACCCGAGGCCAGCGCGCAGACAAGGAAGGTAGAAGACAGAATAATTACGGACCGATGAGTCCCTGACATCGGTGCTCACTGTATCGATCTCCTCGACGGAGTCTAGAGGCTGTCTCCTATACCCAGATCTGCAGGACGTAGTCGAACGGCGCCTGGCTGTTGAACAGGTCCACACGCTGCAGTCGTATCCGTAACTGGCCGTGCGGCCCTCGGTCGCGGACCAGCGTGTGGCGGTAGGTGCCGCCGAAGTGCCGCACGGTGTCGCGGCGCAGCTCCATCATGTGAAAGCGCGAGCGCACGACCCACTCGCCATCCGATTCCGACTCCAGCACGACATTGCCGATCACGTGGCTGGTGCTCCACATCGGGGCCTGCGACCACGCGGTGGGATGGGTGATGCGGCCCATCCGCACCTCCATCATGTACTTGTCCTCGGCGAAGATCGACGGCGAGCCCTCCCACTCGGTCTGATCGGGAGTCACAGGCATCCAGTACACGCCGTCGTCGGTGAACAGGTCGATGTAGTCCTGCCACAGCTTCTGATCGAGCAGCTCGGACTGGCGGTAGAGCAGTTGCTCGATCTCGCGCACGATGTCGGTCGCGGGGGCGATCGCGGGCTTCACGATCTGGCGGACGGCGGGCTCGACGGAAGGCGGGGCGCGCGCCACGTGATCGGGCGCGATCGCCTGCGCGCCGACCGCATCGGCTCCGGCATTCTCGATCACGATGTCCTGGGCGAGCCGCGCTTCGCCCGCCGGGCCCGCGGATGGATGCGTCTTGTCGTTCTCGGGCATGGTCATCGACTCATTTCCCTGGCGGGGTGTCCGTCATGTATTGCGTCCACGCGCGGAACTGGTTGCGCATCACGGCCTCCGACGTGCCCTTGTTGGAGTAGATCACGCCGTCTTGCTCGGTGTCGCCGCCGTAGTTGCGGTGAAAGCTCACCCAGTCGCCGCCCTCGGACTCGAGGCCCCATTGCGCCTTGGTCCAGTTCTCCAGATCATCGGCATTGACCATCGTGGCCGGTGAATTGACCAGGTTGTAGTACCAGAGCGAGCGGCGATAGATCGCCTCGGGTGCGCCGCGCAGCCGGAAGTGCCAGATCTCGGACAGCGTCTTGCCGGGACCGAGCGGGCGCAGACAGCGCAGCTGCTGCAGCGGCGATTGCACCGACAGATAGGGATAGACCAGCACGTGGTGGATGCCGCGCGACAGGTACTGCTCGGTCTTCTCGGCGCCGTACGCCTCGACGAGCATCGCCTCGTGCGCGCGCGTATCGGGGTCCTGCGGGCGCAGGCCCATGTACGCCTTGAGGATGCCGTGGCCGCGCGGAAAGTTGATGGTCTGGACCGCGTCCCACTGCTCGAACTTGGACGCGAACGCCGACAGATAATGATAGTAGAGCGGCGCCTTGCCGGTCTCCTCCTTGATCCGCTTCTCGATCCGGCCGGCCGCGACCCCGGTCGACTGGTGGGTCACCGAGGGGTGCAGCGCGTCGAGCTGGTTCTCCATGAAGAACTTCCAGTTCGAGTGCTGGATCACGCGGTGGCAGATCGGCACGACGTCGACCTCGCCGACCGGCGAGCGATCGCACATGTCGTCGAACGCGACCTTGGCCTCGCCGAGGAAGTCGAGCAGCGAGGGCCCGGTGGGCGACAGGCTGGCGAACACGAAGCCGCGATAGGCGTCGACGCGCGCCGCAGGTTTGACGCTGCAGTCCGGGTTCTCGGCGCTGACCCGCGTACCGTCATAGCCGGTCTGGAGCGGGATGCTGCGCAGGCGGCCGTCGAGGTGAAAGCTCCACGCGTGGTACGAGCACACCAGGGCGTTGCCGACGTTGCCCTTCTGGTTGCCGCACAGCTGCACGCCGCGGTGCGGACAGCGGTTGTGCAGCACGTGGATCTGCTGATCCTTGCCGCGCACCATGAACATCGGCTGGCGGCCGATCGTGAATGCGTAGTAGTCGCCGACCTGCGGCACCTGCGTTTGATGGCCGCAGTACACCCAGACGCGCTCGAAGATCTGCGTCATCTCGCGGTCGAAGATCTGCTGGTCGATATAGACGCGCCGGTGGACGCGATCGGGCTCGACCCATTGGTTGACGTTCATTGCCGTCACCTCCGTCTGCCGCGAAGGTACGCGGTCACCCGCGCCAGCTCAAGGCCATCCGCGAAGCGGAAGGTGCGTCACGCGCGGGCCAGCGCGACGAGGCGGGTGAACAGCGCGCTGTCGGGCCGGGTCAGCTCATCGACGACGGTGAAGTGGTTGGCCCCGGCGATCGCGAGCACCTCGGTGGCGATGCCGGCCGTGCCCCAGCGCTCGGCGATCGCGCGGCTCTGTCGGTGAAACTCGGGCGTCTCCTCGGCGCCGAGCGCGGCGACCAGCGCGCCGCCGGCGGGCGGCGGTGCCCACAAGATCGGGCTCGCGGCGGCCGCGGTCGCTGCATCGAGGCGCAGCGCGCGGTTCATCGTGGTCGGGATCAGCGGCGCGAGCTCGAACACACCGCTGATCGACAGACCGGCGCGCACCAGATCGCGGGGCACGCCGGGCATCGTGCCCCAGTCGGTCGCGAGCATCGCGGCGGTGAGGTGCCCGCCGGCGGAGTGGCCGGCGACGACCGGGCGCTTGCCGGTGGCGGCCCACAGCGCGACCACGCAGCGCCGGATCTCGTCGATGATCTCGATCACGGTGACCTCGGGACACAGCGAGTACGACGGCAGCGCGATGTCGATGCCGGCCGCGTTGAACGCGCGCGCGACGAACGCGGTGTCCTGCCGGCTGCCGAGCTGCCAGTAGCCGCCGTGGATGTAGATGATCAGCGGCGCGCCGGGCTCGCCGCTGCGGTACAGGTCATAGCGCTGGCGCTCACCGGGGCCGTACGGTCGATCGAGCTCGGCGAGGTCGGTGCGCGCGGAGGCAGCCTCGCGATCGGCGGTCGATAGCGACCGCCAGCGCGCGATGATCGCCGGATAATCGGCGATCCGGATTCGATTATTGTACTCCGCTTCGTGATCGATACTCATGATAGTCAATGTCTGCGGAGGCCGAATACGAACAGGAGTAGCATCATGCCGCTGAGCGCGACGCAGGCGTAGCGCGTCGGCGTGATCCAGCGCGGCCGCCGGCTCGCGAGCTCCACGGTGAGCTGCATCGTGGGGAGCTTCCAGTCGGTGCTCGGCTGCACCGGGAAGCTGACCTGCGTGGTCGCGCCGCCGCTCGCCCTGGGCGCGACGAGCGCGAGCGGCTCGCCGATGCCCACCAGGCTGGCCTCGACGACGAGCGCGCTCAGGTGCTGCCGGGTCAGCGCGAGATCGACCGGGATCGACATCGCGACCTCGCCTCCGACCTCGGCCTTGCGCTGGCCCTGGGGCTCGATCGGTGCGCCTGCGACGACGTCGAGGCTGCTCTTGCCGGAGTTCTCGAGCCGCGTGCCGTGACCGGGGACCGGGCGCAGCGGTGTTGCGCTCGCCGGCCAGCGCAACAGGGTCGTGGCGCTCTGGCCGCGGACCTGGAACACCTCGAGCGTCTCGCCGGGGTTGAGCGCGAGGTGGATCTCGTTCTTCGCGACGTCGTTCATCGTCGCGGCGTCGGTCTCGAGCGCCGCGCGCACCATCGGTGTCATCGCGACGCCGTCGGCCTGGACGTGCGCGCTCTTCGCGCTCAGATCGATCGCGGACGCGATTCGCTCGGCCTCGATCTCGACCGCGACCGGTGTGGTGCGGTCGCTACTCTGCGCGACGAACGAGACGCCGCCCGCTGCGACCAGCGCGCCGATCGCACCGACGAGCCACACCAGGTTCGCGCGGCGCTGCGCCAGCACGACCCGAGGCGTGAGATCGGTGTTCTCGTCGTCTGGGAACGGATTCCGCAGATCCATCGCGCGCGACGGTACCGCGATCGCCGCGCATTGTCAGCGCCGCTACTTCTGCGAGTAGATGAAGCGCAACGCCGTGCAGACCGGCGTCGCCTTGCCGTTCACGATGAACGGGCGGAACCGCCAGTCCCTCCGGATGGTGGTCTGAATCTTGGCGTCGTAGGCCGGGAATCCCGTACTCCGCAACTGACTCACCGCGCTGATCGCACCCTCGGCAGTCACGCACACCTTGTAACTACTGATCAGCTTCTCGGTGCCCGAGCGGCCGATCGCGTCCATGGTGGTCTCGTCGGGCGCGATGCTCTTCTCGCCGGCGATCCGGTTCGCGTCGAGCGCGTTGGGCGGGATGATCTGCGGCGCGACCGCCACGGGCGCCGACGGCGCGACCCCGGCATCGGGTGGCGCGGGCGGCGGCACGTTCTGCGGAACCGGCGGAGGCGGCGGAGTGAGTGCCGGTCGCGGCTCGATCTCGGTCACGCCGGCATCGGTGCGTGCGGCGGGCGGCGGGGAGGTCACGACCGCCACGCGCGTAGCGCGCTCTGGCTTGGGCGGCGGTGGGGTCTCGATCGGCGCCCTGGCGGCCGCGCGCGGCGTTGCAGCGGCCGCCGGGCGCGTCTTGCGGCTCGGTGAGGGCTCGGGCTCCCGCACCGCGACCTCGGTCTGCGGCGCCGGGGTCGGGGTCGGGGCGGACTCGGGTACGGGTGGGGGAGGCGGGGGTTGCGCGACGGCGGGCGCAGGCGCGGTCACGACCGGCGCGGGCTGGGCGATCGTCGGCGCCGGCGCCGGGGTCACGCGGCTGGTCACGATGCTGACGACGAGCCAGATCGCCGCCGCGCCGGCGAGGCCGCCGCCGATCAGCGCGACCTTCTTGGTCGGGAACCGTCCGGCGGGCGGACGCTGGCTCTCCCAGCCCATGCGCGAGTCGGTGGGCGGCGGCGCGAGCGGGATCGGCGCCACCGGCGTGCGCATCGGACCGACGCTGCGCGTCGACAGATCGGGTGGCGCATCGCCGATCACGCCGAGCGGGCCGCTCTGGCGCGGGATCGAGCTCGTGCTGCGGCGGCGCTCGGCGTCGCTGCGCGGCAGCTCGGTCCAGCTGTTGCTCGGCAGCGACTCCTCGATCGAGGTCGGGACCTCGTCCATGCCGGTCACGGTGCCGCCGCGCTCGAGCCACGGCTCGGGGCGCTGGCCGAACTGCTGCCGCAGGTACGAGGCCATCGCGGAGCTCGATGCGGTGAGTCCCGCGCTGCTCGCGAACTGGTCGAGCGCGACGCGGAGATCGTCGGCGGTGGCGTACCGGCGGTCGCGCTCGGTCGCCAGCGCGCGCATGATGATCTCGGTCAGCTCGTTGGGCAGGCTCGGGCGGCGGAGCTGCGGCGACGAGATCTTGCCGTGGACGATCTGCTCCATCACCAGGTAGTCGTTCTCGCCCTTGATCATCCGGCTGGTGGTCGCGAGCTCGTAGAGCACGACGCCGAGCGAGTAGACATCGCTCCGCCGATCGACGACCGCGCCCTTGCATTGCTCGGGCGACATATAGGACAGCTTGCCCTTGAGGCTGCCCGAGCGGGTCTCCTGGCGCATCGACGCGGTCGCGATGCCGAAATCGACGACCTTGATCGAGCCGTCGTACCCGACGAGGATGTTCGACGGCGACACGTCGCGATGGACGATGTTGAGCGGGTTCATGTCGGTGCCGCGCCGCTCGTGCGCGTAGTGCAGGCCGGCGGCGGCCGCCGACACGATCGCGACGGCGTGGCCGAGCGGCACGTGCGTGCGCTGCTTGGACGCCGACGACAGGATCTTGCGAACATCCTCGCCGTGCACGTACTCCATCGCGATGAAGTACTCGCCGGCGGCTTCGCCGATGTCATGGACCTGCACGATGTGCTGGTGGTGAAGCGTCGCGGCGACGCGCGCCTCGTCGAGGAACATCCGTATGAAGCGCTGATCGCGCGCGAGCTCGGGACGGATTCGTTTGAGCACCACGTGGCGCTCGAACCCCTCGATCCCGTCGCTGCGTCCCAGCACGACGTCGGCCATACCCCCCGACGCGAGGTGTTTCAGCATCACATAACGACCGAGGCGAGCACCCATCGCTGACAACGTTAATGAGTTACGACGAGTTCGCCAATCATCATTTGTTGGGAAATACCCGATCGATACCTCGGTCGCTCGCACACGTCCGCGCACATCGCCGGGCCCGACGAGCTGCGAGATCGTGATAGGCCGTTGACAGCGCAAGCTTGGAGCACCCGAGCGTCGCGCGCTGTCGCATGTTTCGTCGAGGGAAACTCGCGCCCACTCATGATCTTCCCGAGCGCGCTTCACCTTCGAGCAACCGAGCGCTAGCCCTGTCGCACCCGACGCTGACAGTCGTCATCACCATCATCATCTACCAAGGAGCTACACAGTTCGTCGCATTGACGCGCACGCTCTCCGTCGGGCGATCGCTGCTGAGAGATTCACCGATGCAAAATTTGGAGTACGACACTCCCCAACCTACAGCCACACACGCGTCGACACTCAAAACTGATGGTCGACAAGCTTCGTTCACATCTGGTAACTAGGAATATGGAACTCTCGGGGGAGGCGT
>DATIPJ010001234.1:0-3719 GCA_035472155.1 Kofleriaceae bacterium | reverse complement strand
GCGCCGCACGCGGTGAACGCGATCCACGCGAGCGCGCGCATCGCCGCGAGCTTCGCGAAGGCTTCGATCGGACGGAGAGACATGTGTTTCCTCGGCAACGCGTTCACGCTCGCGACCACCATCGCACAGCTCGGGCGATGCGCGCACGCCGCACGGCCGCCATGCAGGGAACGCATGCGCGCGCGGCGAATGGCGATCAGTCCAGCGCGTGCAGCGCGTCTTCCCAGCGGGCGGTGAACAGCAAATAGTCGGCGAAGTCGAAGCGATGCGATGCCAGGCTCGTGCGCTGGTCGGAGCGGAGCGTACCGAGGAAGCGCGTGTTGCCGCGGTCGACGAGATCGAGGACATCGCGCGCGAGGGCAACGCCGGTCATCGGCGTGAGCGTCGCGGGCCGGAGCTCTCCGGCGGCGACTGCACGAGCGACGCGATCCTGGATCGCCTTGGCCGTATCGGCGACGTCGGCGTCGAGCTCGGCGCGCTGGTGGGCGTCCAGCTGCCCGACGTCGTCCCGCAGGCGAGCGACGCGCGCGCGCTGCGGCGCGACGGCGAGCTCCGCGAGCGGCAGCATGCGATCGCGATAGGCACGCAGCGTCTCGCCGGGCTGCGGCGTCAAGCGCATCGCCCACGCGGGGATCCGGAAGCCATGAAAGCTCTTGCCGCCCGCGCCCGCTGCGCCGGCTGCTGCAGGTGCTGCTGGCTCCTCGACCGACGGCGGCTGCGGCGCCGGGTGTGCCGCGCTGGGGGCGTGCTCGGTCGTACGCCGCACCTCGGCGGATGCGGCCATGGTGGCGCTCGAGCCGCACTCGTGCGTGCAGCTCTGCCAGCGCTGATAGACGCAGACCGCCGCGAGCACGAGGGCGATGGTGCGCCAGGTGGCGATCGTCATGGCAGCGCTCCAAGCTCGGGTCGCGATGTCGGCGGCAGCGGCGGCACTGCAGGCAGCGGCGGCGGCACTGCGGGTGGCGGCGGCGGCGGCCGCACCCGGTTGCGCCGCGAGCCGAAGCGATACGCAAAGCCGACGCGGAGCTGGTACGTGGTGATCGCGCCACCGAGCGCCGGCGCCGACAGAACATCGATCGTGAGCGGGCGCACCCACACCGCCCAGTGCCGCAGGTAGGCGTACTCGGCGATCGCCTCGAAGCGATACGTCATCGCGCCGACGTCGCGGAACGCCGGATCCTTGAAGTCGACGCGCGAGACGCCGATCCCGGCGCGCAGCCCGAGCATGAGGCGCCGCGTCGGTCGGTGACTGACGCTGCCGGCGGCGAGGAAGGTGTCGTGCGATGCCTCGCCGTTCGACAGCGAATCGATATCGATCCACAGGCCGAAGCGCCCCGGCAAATACCCGATCGAAAGCGAGCCACCGGAGAGCGTCGCAACCTGGTGCTCGCGGCGATTCAGCGGTGATGCGAGGCCGAACAACACGCCGGTCGAGAACAGCGGACGCTCGGTGGGATCGGCCGCCGCCGCGATGACCGCAGGCGAAGTTGGAGGCGCTGCGAGCGCCGGCCTTCTGGGCGGCTCCTCGGAGTCCGCGCGCTGCGTCGGATGCGTGCTCTGTGGTCCGCTCACGCCTTGTGCGTCCGCGGCACTGACCTCGCCGAACGTGAGCGCGAGCGCGCCCGCGGTCGCTGCCATCGTGACCCTGCGGCGCGTCCGCACGACGAATCTCGCCGCGATCGCGACCAGCACCAGGAGCGAGAAGATCTGCCCGCTCGAGAGGCCCGCGTGGACGCCACGGCCGGCGTCGCCGCGCAGCATCTCGATCGCGATGCGGCCGATCGCGTACGTCGCCGCGGCGAGGATGAACAGCTCGCCGTCCTTGCGGCGGCGGCGCGCGAACAGGATCGCGATGCCGACGATCACGAGCCCGAGCAGCGCCTCGTAGAGCTCGGTGGGATGCACGGGCAAGGATTGCGTGCTGCTGGCGGAGATCAGGCCCGCGTGCACGTGGTCGCGCCACGCAGGGCTGCCGGCCGGAAAGCGCACCGCCCACGGTACCGACGAAACCTTGCCGTAGTCGCAACCGGCCATGAAGCAGCCCGTGCGCGCGAATGCGAGCGCGACGCCGAGCGGGATCACGGCGAGATCCGCCACGCGCGCGAGCGCTACGCCTTCGCGCCGGCACACGTGCGCGACCGCGGCCGCACCGGCGAGATAGCCCCAGAACGACGTCATGCCGGACCAGCGCAGACGAACATGCCCGGTGGCGAGCAGGTGCTCGATGCCGTCGATGACCGCCGGGACCAGGATGCCGGCGAGGACCGCGGCGACGTAGCACCACAGCACTGCCGAGGCGACGGTTGCGGGCTCGATGCCGCGACGCCGCGCGAGAACGAGCATCAGCACCAGGGCCACCACGCCGGCGAGGCCGACACACGTGAACCAGGATGGCGCAAGCACATTCGCGACATCCGCGCGCATGTGATGCGCGAGCCAGTGCAGCAGATACGGCCTCACGACGCCCCCTCGCCCGCTGCACCCGCGTCTCCGTCGGTGGTCGTCGCGCAAATCTCGTCAGCGGACATGGCGCGCTCTGCGCTCGCGCGAATCTCATCCCCTGGTCCGTCGCGTCCTTGCTCGGCGCGGCTTTGCGCGTCGCCACGTGCGCGGGCGCGCCTGCGCTCGGCGCGTCGACGGACGAGCATGGCGATCGGGATCGGCAGCATCGCCCAGGCGATCGTGATGGGCAGGCTCATGCCGGTGCGGCCGTGCTTTGCAGCGACATTGCAATCGCCGCCGCCTCCGCTGCCGCCGCAGTCGCCACCGCTCTCGCCGCCACAGTCGCCGCCGCTCTCGCCGCCGCAGTCGCCACCGCTGCTGCTACTGCTACCGCAGTCGCTGTCGCCGCCACCGCCGCAGTCGCTGCTGTCGCACGAGCTGTTGTCGTCGGAGCCGCAGGCATCTTCGGAGTCGCCCGAGCAGCTGTCGCCGCCGGCATCGCCGCCGCTGGTGTCGCCGCAGCCCGACGAATCTTCGGAGTCCGAGCACGAGGTCTCGTCGGAGTCGTCGCAGCTCCCGTAGATCTCGCACCCTGTATCGGAGTCGCAGCTGGAGTCGCCGCCGCAGGAATCGCCGCAGTCGACCGAGGTATTGCGCGGTGGTGCGGAGTCACCGCCCGCGCCGGGGCCCGGGAAGCCGCCGGCGGGGGCGCCGTACAGCGCGGCGAGGCAGGTGTCGAGCGGCGCGGCGCACGCCGGATCATCGAGGAACTGCGCATTGGCCTCGAGCGACGCCAGCGATTCGCTCGCGCGCTGGTCGCGCGGGCACGGAGAGCCGCGCGCCGTGCAGGCATTGACCGCATCGATCGCGAGCGCGAGGTTGATGCAGATCAGAAAGTAGCCGCGGCCGTCCTGGTGCGCCAGCTGCGTGCACTCGGCGTCGCCATCGCGGATGTCGGTGATCGGCGTGCACGTGCGCTGCGCGAGGCAGTCATCGCAGCCGCTGCGCTCGGCCGCTGCGCACTCGGCCACGGAGCCATAGAAGCTGTAGGGGTTGCCCACGGGCACCGGGTCCGAATGCGCATCGCCGGCGGCATACAGAAGAAGCGCACTGCACATCAAAGACAAGCGCGAGGTTTGGATCACGGCTCCTCGGAGATCGGCAAAAGCGCGGCTGGGCTCGACGAGCCTCGAGGCACGCGCCGTGCGAACGATTTGCAAGCAGCAAACCACGCGATGCGCGGCGGGACGCGCTGGGTTACGCGGCCGCTCTCGCCT
>DATIPJ010001233.1:0-3969 GCA_035472155.1 Kofleriaceae bacterium | reverse complement strand
GTTGCCGCCGTACAGCCACAGCCAGCCCTGGCGATCGAGGATCTCGCGCACGCCGGGCGGCTTGCCGGCGAGCGGAGGCACGATGACGAGCACCACGAACAATGCGAGGTAATAGAGCGGGAAGATCCGGAGTACGCGCCGCGCATAGAACCGCCGGAATGGCTGCGCGCCGCCGCGCGAGTGCAGGAGGATTCGCGTGATCAGGAAACCCGACAGCACGAAGAACAGATCGACACCGCAGCCGCTGGTATCGATCAGCCGGACGAACAAGCGCTCGATGATCGAGCCGCTCGCGAGCGCGGGGTCGGCCGCCGAGCCGGCGAAGTGCACGACCAGCACGAGCAAGATCGCCAGTCCGCGCACACCGTCGAGCGCCGGCAGATGGCGCAGCGGCGCCGCCGGTTTGCCGGGCGCATTCCAGACCTCGTCCCCCACCCTGCCAATACAATAGATCGAAATTGCCGATCATGGCGCAGACAGATGAGCCGCTGACCGTGGCAGGACGTGATCGGTAGAAGCAGATGTCCAGTCCGCGTCGCGCGCGGCGAGCACGTCACCGGGCGGCGAGCCAGGGGTACCGCGCAGTATCCTTCGCTGCGTAATCCGGATCTAGATAAATGAACACGCGCTGGATCTTCCAGTCGCGGATCTCGAAGACATCGCACCAGCGACCGGCACCCCATTCCGGCACGCCCGCGCGCCACGGGCCGTCGCGATGCTCTCCGTGGCTCGTGCCCTCGCACACCACGAAGTCGCTCCCCGAGAAGATCCAGTTGAAGTTGGCGTAGTGGTGCACGATCGATGTGATCGTGCCGCCGACCTCGCCGAACAACCGGCCGATCTGGTCCCGGCCGCTCGCGATGCCCCACTTGGGGAAGTAGACCTGCGCGTCGTCGGCGAACAGATCGAGAATGCTGCCTCCGTCGGAAGTGACCCCGCCCTTGTCGAATGCCTTGAGGTACTCGAGCGCAACCGATTTGCGCTGCTCGTCGGTCATGGTCTTCGTGCTCAGTGCCATGGTCGTCCTCCGTGGCCTGCGACGGTTGCAGATCCGGCAGCGTTACGCCAGATGAACCGTGGTGCCCCCGGCCCGCCAGGCGTCGAGGATCGCGGGCTCGGCGGTGCGCTCGACGACGAGGTGCGCGATGCCGCTGGCCGGCGCGGTGTGGTGGGTCGCCGCGGTGATCAGCTTCTCGCGCGTCGCGACCAGCACGGTCTCGCCGCTGGCCTCGATCATCGCGCGCTTGAGGACGACCTCCTCGGAGTCGAACGTCCACAGGCCGGTCTCGGGATCGGCACCGCACACGCCGGGGAAGCACATATCGGCGCGGATGCCCTGGATCTGGCGCAGCGCCATCGAGCCGATCGCGCCGCCGATCCGCGGGTCGATCCGCCCGCCGATGGCGAGCACCTCGAAGCCCGGCCGGCCGAGCACCGCGAGCGCGACGTCGGGCGCGTTGGTGACGATGGTGAGATCGCAGCGCTCGGGCAGCGCGCTCGCGATCGCAGAGTTGGTCGAGCCGGCGTCGATGAACAGGATCTGGCGCGGGCTGACCAGCGACGCGGCCACGGCGGCGAGCGCGCGCTTGCGCTCCACGTGCTCGCGCCGGCGCTCCTCGAGGGGCATCACCGCCGTCGTCAGCAGCGCGCCACCGTAGACCCGCTTGCACAGGTTGCGCGCGGCGAGCTCGCGCAGGTCGCGCCGGATCGAGTCCTCCGAGACCCTGAACTCGACGGCGAGGTCCGCGGCAACCACCCTGCCGTGCCGGCGAAGTCGCTCGAGGATGCGCTCCTGGCGCTCGCGCGGCAGCGCAGCGTCGGCCGGCGGTGCGGTCACCGTCATCGCGCGCCGCCCGCAGAGCCGGAGGCCGCGACCGCATCCGCGCGCTCCGCGGGGTCGGACGACGAGCGCCGCACGATCGACGCGCAGGCGCAGACGGTGGCGAGCAGGGCCGCGAGACCGCCGAGCGCAAACGGCAGGTTCGTGGCCTGTGCGACGAAGCCGATCAGCGCGGGTCCGAGCAACATGCCGGCGTAGCCGAACGTGGTCACCGTCGCGATCGCGACGCCCGTCGAGCTGGCCGGGATACGGCCCGCCGCGCTGAACAGCACCGGCACGACGTTGGAGGCGCCGATCCCGACCAGGACAAAGCCGACGAGCGAGGTCGCGCGCCAGGGGAGGCCGCACGCCAGCACAAAGCCGGCGGCCGCGATCGCGCTGCCGGCGCGCACGATGCGCACCGGACCGACGTGCGCGGTGAGCCGGTCGCCGAGCAGCCGCCCCGTCGCCATCGCCACCGAGAACGCCGCATAGCCCAGACCGGCATCGGCGAGCGCGAAGCCGCGCTCGGAGCGCAGGAACACGGCGCTCCAGTCGAGCATCGCGCCTTCCGCGAGGAAGAGGATCGCGCACAGCACGCCGAGCAGGATCGCGATCGGCGGCGGGATCGAGAACATCGAGCGCTGCGCGACCGCCTCCTCGCGCGGAGTCACGATCACGTGGCCGCGCTGGGTGACGACGATCGCGGCGAGCGCGATGGCGGCCCCCACTGCGCAGGTCGTCAGTGGCGCACCCGCGCCGAGCAGCGCGGTCATCCCCGCCGAGCCGACCAGACCGCCGATGCTGAACAGCGCGTGAAAGCCGGACATCAGCGGATGGCCGTGCAGCTTCTCGACGTCGACGGCGTGCGCGTTCATCGCGACATCGCCGACGCCGAGCCCGGCGCCGAAAGCGACCAGCGACGCGCCGAGCAGCAGGGGCGACGACGCGATCGCGAGAAGCGGCAGCGTGAGGCACACGATCGATCCCGCGACCGTCAGCACGACGCGGTTGCCGTAGCGATGGCTGAAGTAGCCGGCGAACGGGATCGATCCAGCGCAGCCAAGGCCGAGGCAGAGCAGCAGCATGCCGAGGCGCGCCTCGTCGAGCTCGAGGCGCGCCTTCGCGTACGGAATCATCGGCGCCCAGCACGCGGAGGCGACGCCAGCCAGCAGGAAGAAGAGCTGGGTCGCCCGCCGTGCGGCCGAAATGCTTGGAATCTTTGTAGATGGCATCGGCAAAATCACGTAGTAATGTGCACAAACATATAGCATCGTGCACAAACGTGCAAAGGGCTCCTGGACGCCCTCCTTCTAATGAAGGGGCGAGGGCCGCGCCCGGCACGCGGAGCCGGGACACTGATCCGCCCCGAGATCGGGGGCAGTCATCTGCCGGCCGCGCGCACCGATCACGCACGCCTCCAGCGCTTCGCGCGCTGCCGTGATCAACGTGAGAGCTCCCAAACGAGCAGCGGCAAGCCGCGCCGCGATGGCGCGATGGCGCTGTTGAGCGCGTGGCAGAAACTCACATCGAAGCGCCATGCGGCATGCGACGAGGCTGCGACGGGCGAACTGTTCCACCCACGTCGAGCGCGCTCCACGAGCTCGCGAGCGTGGGCGCGGAAAACGTCGCGGATGCTCGTCCACCGACACGCGACATTCTGGCGCAACTGAGAATGTCCGGGTGTCGGACGCTAGTAGTTGCGCGTGCCGCGATACACAATTTGAAAGGCGATCACACTCATCGTGTGCCGCTTTGTCACGTGTGTGAACAAGCCCACCAGGCTTGCTACGGACGATCCAGGCAAACTCTGACCAAGCGGGTCCCTTTAGTCCCTGCGACAGGTGCGGCATGTTTTGGGGCGAAAAGCAACGTTCCATCCCCTCGAAATTATGTTGGCAAGATTACCTAAGACGGGGTGCGACAGCGGTTCGGTCAGCAAGTTCGCGGAATCAGACAGCACCGGTTGGCTTGATTCCTTGTAGCCGTTCCTGAGGGGCGTTTAGATGGCCCGATTTCCTTCAGGGGGCCACTCGATGCTTACGAAACGGTTTGCTCATCCACTAGGAACAGTATTGTGCATATGCGCACTACTACTGATTAGCTCGACCTCATATTCACAGCCAAGAGGTAAGACACGCGAGATCAGC
>DATIPJ010001232.1:0-17886 GCA_035472155.1 Kofleriaceae bacterium | reverse complement strand
CCGCGGGCGTCCGTGTAGAGCTTGCAGTCCGTGGCCGGCAGGCTGCCATCGGGCAGCGCGGGCGGCGGGAACAGCTGCGTCGCCGCGGCGATCGCCGAGTTGTTTCCGAACGTCGGGTAGTACGGGCGCGGCAGCGAGACTGGCTCTGTCCACTTCTGGAAGCCACCGGCGACCGAGGTCGCCGTGATCGGGCCCATCCGGAACTGATTCTGGATGAACATCTGGTTGACGGTCGCGGCCTGGCCCGAGTAGCTGTTCTTGCCCCAGAACTCGTCGGTCTCGATGTACTCCCACATCGAAACGCCGTTGGCCGAGACGAGCCCGGTGTCGTACGCCTCGGCAGGCAGGGTCGGCATCGTCGGCGAGATCACGTTGATCCGATCGCCGCAGGCCCGCGCCCACTCCAGGCGGGCCCGGGCTTGCTCGATGCTCAGCTGATCGGTGGCGCAGCGCGCCTCCAGGATGGGCTCGGCGAGGGCGGGCGCCGACAGCGCGAACGTTCCGGCCGCAGCGGCGGCAAAATACGATAACCTCATGTTGACACTACGTTGCATAAATTCTTGTCCTTTCAACCAGCCGGGCAGCAGCGCATTGCGATCTGTGCGACTTGTGCCCAATGATGTTTGACTCAATCGCAACTACCGAGAGTCAATGTGCAGCGCGAGGCTGCGCCATTGATATCGTGTGTGAGTCACACACAATAACCTTGTCGTGCGCCGGTGCGTTTCGCGGGCAGGCCGCCTCGTTCCCGTCGCAAGCGCGCTGCTTCGCGAAGCGTGCCGCGTCCCGCGCCAGGATGGTCCGCGCCGTGGTGCGGCTACAGCGGAATCACATCACGCGGAATTCCCCGGCCGAGGATGATCCGGTTCATGTATTCGACGTCTTCGTTCTGATAGCGGGACGACCCCACCAGGTAGCCCTGCGCCACGAGGATGTTGGCGACGTGGTTTGTCGATTTCGGCTTGAGGTTATAGACCTTGCCGAAATGCGTCGTCTTGGCGACCGAGGCGATCGGATCGCGCGATCCGTCCGGCTTGATCAGCTTGTCGCCCACCTTGAGCGACTGTGCCTCGACGATCCGGCCATCGCCCACGATCACCGGGTGCTTGTCGGTGACACGGAGCAGCCCACCCGACGCAGTACGGACCTCGAAGATCACATGGGTCGAGTCGTGGATCTCTCGCGTGTAGCTCGCCACGTCATCGGTCGTCAGTCGGATCTTGTCCAGCGTCGAGTCGGGCGTCAACGTGGTCACGCCCGTGCGTTGCGCGGTCATCGCATCGAGGATGCTCTGCTCGCCGCCGGCAAAGCTGATCTGCTCCTCGGGCGTGTAGCAACTCGCCGTGCAAAAGCCATTCACGAAGAATCCGGTCGCGGAGGTGTCTGCGACGTGCACCCCGTTGGGATCTGTGTAGAGATTGCAATCGAGCGGAGAGATTCGCGTCACGCCGTCGACATCGACGAACGTCGGCGGTGGGTACAGCTGCGCCGAAATATTGATGTTGGCGTTGTTACCGTAGGTTGGATACGCGGGCCGAGGCCTCAGGGCCGGTTGGGTCCACATCTGAAAGCCGCCGGCGACCGTGGTCGCGGTGATCGGGCCCACCCTGAACATGAGCCCCACGAAGGTCTCGTTGACGCTGGCGGTGTCGCCCGAATAGCTGTTCTTCCCCCAGAAGTCGTCGGTCTCGATGTATTCCCACAGCCCAACGCCGTTCGCGGAGGTCACGCCGATCAGGAATGCCTGCGCGGGCGGCGTCGGGTTCGTCGGAGACTGCACGTTGATCCGATCGCCGCAGGCCCGGGCCCACTCGACGCGCGCGCGGCTCGACGCGATATCGATCGAATCTGTGGAGCAACGCGCCTCCAGGACCGGTGAGGCAAGCGCTGCCGTCGACAGGACCGTGCAGGCCATCGCGGCCGCGAGAGAACAGGATGTGGCTTTGACACTACACTGCATGGAGCTCTATCCTTTACTGGCGATCGGGCGCAGCGCAGATCACGATGCAAGCGCTCCTCGCCGCCGAGGTTCGGGCGCGATCGTGAACCCATCGTGGTGGGCGGCATTACGGCGTTTATCGAGCTCTTGGAGAGACTCCCCAAGATCGCGCCGCTCACTTGTCCCGCCGCACACCGGGCAGGTAGGGCCTTCGCAATCGTGCGATGTGAACTCGCGCGGCAGGTTTTTCATGTTTTTTCGGCGCATCGATTTGCTGCGCATACCTACGTGGAATCCGCTTGCGCGCGATCCGACTCGTTTCACCGTCGAGGGCTCGCCATGATATGTGTGGTGGGTGGTCGCCGCGCACGCCGAGGATCAGGTCGGCCGCTACGAGCTGCGTCAGGCGCTGGGCCGAGGAGGCGGCGGCTCGGTGTTCGCCGCCTGGGATCCCGAGCTCACCCGCGAGGTCGCGGTCAAGCTCGTCGTCGCTGCCGACCCGGCGCTGCAGGCGCGCGCGCTCGCCGAGGGCCAGGCCCTCGCCCAGCTCTCGCACCCCAACGTGGTGCCGGTGTTCGACGTCGGCGCGGCCCAGACGCGGGTCTACCTCGTCATGGAGCTGGTCCGCGGCACGTCGCTGCGCAGCTATGCCGAGTCCGCGCGGCCGCGCGAGATCCTCGCCGCCTACCGGCAGTGCGCGCACGGCCTGGCCGCGGTGCACGCCGCGCGCCTCGTCCACCGCGACTTCAAGCCCGATAATGCGGTGATCGGCAGCGACGGCCGGGTTCGCGTCGTCGGCTTCGGCGCTCAGCCCGGCGACTCGCCCGCGTACGCCGGCGTGCCCGGGTACATGTCGCCCGAGCAGCGGCGCGGCGAGCCGGTAACCGCCGCCGCCGATCAGTACGCGCTGGCCGCGTCGCTGCGCGAGGCGCTCTCGCCGATGCCGCGCTGGCTCGACCGCATCGTCGCGCGCGCCCTCGCCGAGGACCCGGCCGCGCGCTTCGCGTCGATGCGCGACCTCGATGCCGCCCTCGCCCGCGATCCGGCGACGCGCTGGCGGCGGCGCGCGCTGGTCGCCGTGCCTGCGATCCTCGCGGCGCTCGGCTACGCATTCGGCGTCGTGCGCGACGAAGCGCCTGCTCCCTGCAGCGGCGCAGCCTCGGAGCTCGCCGCGATCTGGTCGCTGCCCCAGCGCACTGCCGCGCTCGCTCACCTCGGCGCCCTCGATGCGCCCTATCCACGGCAAGCGGCGCCACGACTCGCCGCCGGCGTCGACGACTACCGCGGGCGCTGGATCGCGAGCCGCCGCGCGGGGTGCCTGAGCCATCGCCGCGGCGCGCTGTCGACGAGCCTCTACGACCGCCAGCTGGTCTGCCTCGCCAACGCGCGGCATCAGCTCGCGTCGCTCGTCGAGCTGGTCGGCCAGGCCGGCGCCGACCGCGTCGACCGCCTGATCCGCGCGCTCCCCGAGCTCCCCGATCCGGCGCGCTGCGGCGACCCCGACGCGCCCGACGTCGCCCCACCGCCGCCGGCGCATGCCGCCCGCGTCGCCGCGATCCGCGAGCGCCTCGACCGCGCGCGCGTCCGCGTCGAGGCCGAGGCACCAGGCACCGACGCCGAGCTCGAGGCGCTCCTGCGCGACGCGGCCGCCGTCGGCTATCGCCCCTTGCTCGCCGCCGCCCAGCTCCTTCAGGGCACCGCCCTGCTG
The DNA here is from genome assembly GCA_035472155.1 of Kofleriaceae bacterium. Lineage (GTDB taxonomy): Bacteria > Myxococcota_A > Polyangia > Haliangiales > Haliangiaceae > JABFXX01. The sequence continues at coordinate 14,239 of DATIPJ010001232.1, read as the reverse complement.
CGCGCCGGCAAGGAAGCCCAGGCGGAGGCGCCGCTGGCCGAAGCGAGCACACTGGCATTTCGCGTCGGCGACTACGCCGCCGCGGTCGAGGCGTTCGCGCGCCACGCCTGGATCCTCAGCCGGCGCAAGGCCAGCCTCGCGACCACCCTCTCGGGCATCGCGCAGATCGCCCCGCTCGCCGAGGGCCTCCCCCCGCAGGGCCGCTTCGCCGAGGCACTCCTCCACAACAACCTCGGCAGCATCTGGATCGCCAACGATCGCCCCGACCGCGCCCGCGCCGAGCTCGAGCGCGCCGTGACCCTGTCGCGCAACGTCGACGGCCCGGGCGTCGTGGAGCTCACCAACGCCCGCCTCAACCTGGCGCTCGTCACCGACGACGTCGACCGCCGCGTGCAGCTGTCCGACGAAGCGGCGGCGTTCCTCCGTGCGCGGCTGGGCGACGATCATCCCGCCAGCCTCGACGCACGCATCATGGCCGCGCTTGCGCGCTCCGATCCGCGCGAGGCGCTCCCGCTGCTCTCCACCAGCTGCGCCGAGCTCGCACGGCTCCATCCCGCTGCCGCGCGCGATATCGCCGAGTGCTCGTCCGAGGTCGGCTGGCTCGAGCTCGCGTACGGCGATCGGAACGCCGCGCGCCGCGCATTCCAGCGCGTCACGTCCGACAACATCTCCACCCCGGCGGCGATCTACCTCGACATCCTCGACGGCGAGCTCGGCCGCGCGGCCGATCGCTTGCGCGCACGGCGCGACCGCCACCCGGCCCCCGACGCGCACTGGTACGACCTGCGCAGGGCCGGCGACCTCGCCCTCGCGGCCGCCGAGCTCGCCCGCGCCGCCCACGACCTCGACCAGCGCGCCGCCGAGCTCGACGCTGCAATCCGCTACCTCTCGGCCGCCGCACGCCTCCACGCCGGCACACGGGTCCACTACCGCCTGACGTGGGCGCAGGCCGAGCGAGCCGCGGCGACCACGCGATGATCGGCGGCCCGCACGTCCAGGCGGCGCGGGCTACGGGGTCGCCGAGATCGCGAAGGCGCCCGGAATCGACGTCCACGTGTCGAGCACATCGTCCGGGCACGTCGGCAGCACATAGCCGTGGTCACCGCATTCCGTGATCACGCCCAGCTGCGTGTACATCCCGTCGCGCGGCTGGTTCAGGCACAGCGCACCACTGGCTCCCCACACAGCCTCGATCGTGTGGCCGTCGTTGTCGGTGAATCCGACGTTCAGATCGGGCCGCAGCGAGTTGTGGACGTCGCGGATCCGGATCTCGCGCCCGTTCTCGGTGTACGACTTGTCCGGGCCACAGTACTTGGCGGCCCACACATTCATGAACGCCTGACGCTCGTCCCTCGTCGGCACGGGCATCCCGATCTCGTCGCTGGGATCCAGGGCCGCCGCTCGGGTGCGCCGGATCATGTGCATCTTGGCCGGGATGCTCCCCGCGCACGCGATGTTGAACCACGTCCCGACGCCCGGTGGGCTCACCATCGGCTGATCCTTCACCGTGAACGCCGCCGGATCATAGACCTCGCCCTCGAACACGACCGCGGGCATCTCGATCGCACCATCGTTCGGCTTGTTCTTGCACAGCGGCCGGTACCAGCTGCACGTGGTCCCGTGGGCGTTGTGGGTACAGAACTTGGGCAGCGTGTAGCGGAACCAGTAGCTCTCGATCGGAGCCGCATCCGGCGACCATGTCCAGTACGGCTGGTCGTTGTCGACGTCAGACACCTCGACGATGTAGTGCGACCGATCCCTCTGGAGCTCCAGCTCGATCCACGCCCACTGCTCCACCGCGGCGAACTTGCCGAGCGTGACGTCCAGCGCGCCATCCGACGGCGAATCGGGCCAGTCGTCCCTGGACGCGTAATAGTGAACGATCCGGAACCCGAGGTCGTTGAACTTCACCGACGTGTCAAACAGCAGCGGGGGCTTGTACAGCTCGGCGAAGTACACACCGCCGATCAGCGGCCCATTCTTTCCGCAGTCGAGGGTCTCGCAGCTGCCGTCGTTGATCACGGCCATCTTCGACGTGATCTGCCCGAGCCGAAGCTCGGAATCATCGCTGCACGCACACACCAACACCGGAAGCACATAGAGAAAGCGGCTCTGCATGCCCGGGTAGAGTCCGGACCGCCGCGGTCATTTCAGCCCGCACGACTCAGGCAGCCGCTCCACTCCCGTTGCCGCCAACTTGCGAGCAAGGCTCACAGAAAGATCGGCAGTTTGCTCCGGATCTCCACTGGTATGGTGATTGCTTCACTCATGAAGAACTCTACACCCGCAGGAGGTAGCGATGTTTCCTCATGAGAAGCACAGGTTGTCTGTCCAGACACGTTTGTTCCGGTGTGCGATCGCATTGGTCTTCCCACTGGCCTCGGCATGCGCCATTGCTCCGTCGGAGATGGAGCAGAGTGGAAAGTTGTCCGATCCGGTCGCCGCGTCATCTCGATCGCTCGAATCGACGCTCGTGAGTGAATCGACGCTCGTGAGTGAATCGACACTCGCGAGTAATGACGTCGAGCCCGGTCCTACGTGCGTGCTCGAGCCGAACTGTTGCGGCGATCTCGACTGCGCGCCGGCGCCGTGCCCGATCTTCTGCTTGTAGCAGTGGTGCACCACGTCACCTCGCCGCTCGAGGTCAGAAGCCGACCGCGACGCCGAGGCGCATGTCGGCGCTGACGCCGGTGTTGAGATGCACGGCGCTGCCGAGCTTCTTGGCGACGGCGATGCCAGCCATGGCGTCCAGATCCACGAGGAATGCAACGCTCGGGCTGACATGCCGGAGATAGCCAATGCCCACGCCGAAGAGGAGTGGGCCTTGAGCGACCACATCGGTGTTCATGTTCGGCATCGTGTTGTCGAGCTTGATCGTGTTGCGCAGGACTCCCGCGCCGAGCTCGCCCATGACGCGCAGCCCGTCGCCGGACGCGGACAGCGCGTACCGCGCGCGCAAGAAGCCCGCGGGGGCGATCGTGGAGTGGCCGGCGATGTTGGCGCCGATCGGAAACCCGATGCGCGCCGCGAGGCCGAGAGAGAGCCGCGGGCTGGTGTAGTAATCCAGCTCGGCCTGCAGCACGACCGGGCTCGAGCCGATGCAACACGACTGCACCTGATTGTCGCCCTCGGTGCGCCCCGTGACATAGCCAACGCCCGTGCCGCCCGAGATGGCGACGGCGGCCCTGTGCGACTTGTGCGGCGGAGCGACGGTGTCCGTGATCTCGCCGCCGGCGCGCTGCTTGGGCGCGGCGATCGGATCCTCGGTGTCGCCGGCCGTCTCCTGGATGCCGGGGGCGCCAGCGCCGAGCTCGAGCACGCTGGGCGCGCCCGAGGAGCCCTTGGAGGCGAGGACCTTGTTCGTGCCGTCATAGGCGGCGACGTAGTAGTGGAGGACGCTGCCGCGCATCGCAGCAGCCGGGATCGTTCCGGTGTATCGGCAGCTCGATTGCCGCGCGAGGCGGACCTCGGTGAAGTCGATCGCGCCCTCGGGCCGGTACATGACCGCCACGCGCGCCGGGGCCAGATCGCCGCCGACGAGGACCTCGATCGGCTGCGCCGCACCCGGGCGGCCAAGCTCGATCACAGGGCGCACGCCGCGCACGCCGCGGCAGTCAGCGTCGGCAGGATCCGCGTCGCCCGCGGCGGCCTTGGCCTCGTCGAGCAGCTTGACCAGCTCCGGCGACTTGTAGGCAGCGTCGATCGCGATGCTCGGATCGATCTGCGCCGCCGAGAGCAGCGCCACGCGCGCCGCCTCCTGATCGGAGCCGGCCAGCTGGGTGATGCCGAGGTCGAGGTAGACCCGCGCGACGATCGGATCCTTGTCGAGATGCGCCTTCTTGGCGATCGCGAGCGCCTGGTTGAGCAGCCGCCGCGCGGCTTCGTAGTCCATCGCGTCGTAGCTCGCCATCGCAGCGCGCGTCTTGGCGGCGATGTCGGACCGCGGGTCGGCGCTGGCCGGGGCCGCCAGGCACGCCAGGATGCCGGCGATCACCGCCGCGGCGCAGCGAGCACGCATGTCCGTTTCTATACCGCGTTTCTGTCGCCGCGATCGCCGCCGTGGCCGCGCTACCGGGAGGTGATCACGAACTCGACGCGGCGGTTCTGGGAGCGGCCCGCCGCCGTGCGGTTGTCGGCGATCGGGACGCTCTCACCGTAGCCCTTGGGCGCGAGTCGCTCGCTCGAGATGCCGCGCTTGATCAGATAGATCTGGACCGCCTGGGCGCGCTGCTGCGAGAGCTTGAGGTTGATCGCGTCGGAGCCCTGGCTGTCGGTGTGGCCCTGGATCTCGACCTTGATCGCGGGGTTGTCGCGCAGCGCCTGGGCGACCTCGTTGAGCAGCGGATGCGAGACCGTGCGGATGTTGGCGCGGCCGGTCTCGAAGAACACAGTCTGCTTGAGCTCGATCTTGTTCTGCGTGACGACGACGAGGTTGTATTTCTTGGGGCAGCCGTCGGGCGGCGCACCCGACTCGTTGGGGCACTTGTCGGCGGCGTCGAGGATGCCGTCCGTGTCGTTGTCGGGGTCCGGGCAGCCGTCGTCGTCCTCGAAGCCGTCCTTGTCCTCCGGCTCGAGCGGGCACTTGTCGAGCTTGTCGACGATGCCGTCGTTGTCGTTGTCGGGGTCCGGGCAGCCGTCGTCGTCCTGGAAGCCGTCGCGGTCCTCGGGCTCGTTGGGGCATTTGTCGGCCTTGTCGGGGATGCCGTCGCCGTCGTTGTCGTCGTCGGGGCAGCCGTCGTCGTCCTGAAAGCCGTCCTTGTCCTCGGGGATGCGCGGGCACTGATCGACGTTGTCGGGGACGCCGTCGCCGTCGAGATCGCCGGGCGCGGCCGGCGTGGCGCCCTTGTCGGCGCAGCGCGCGGCGGGCGACTTCTCGATCGCGAGCTGGGCGTTGGTCTCGGCGACCAGGGACTCGCGACGCGCGTCCTGGTAGATGCCCTCGTCGAGCGCGTGGCGCGCGAAGTCGTTGTGCGACTCGGCCATCGCGAGCTCGACCGGGGCGCAGCGCACGGCGCCGCTCTCACGCGCGGTCGCGATCAGGCCCGCGATGGTCGTCGTCTCGTTGCGCAGCTTGCTGCCCGGGCAGCCTGCGAGCGCGGCCACGGCGAGCAGTCCGAGCGCGACGGCGAGGGCGGCGCGACGGCGCCGGGTCACGGCGAGTCCTTCGCGGGTGCCACGGGCACCGGCGCCGGATTCCGCTCGTTTCGCTCCTTGGCGGGCGCGACATCGGGCGGCAGATCGAGCGGGCGGCGCGACGCATCGCGCGCGGCGAGCGTGGCCTCCTCGGCGGCCCTGGTGGCGGCTTCGGTGGCGATCCGCCCGAACCGGCTCGCGGCCTGAAAGTCGGCGTGCGCGGCGACCTCGTGGGCCTTGTGCAGGTACTGCGTGGCGCGCGTCCACCAGTAGGGCGCGTACTTGTCGGCGTGGACCGCGCGCGCAGCTTCGACGGCGTCGGTCGCGTTGTGCGTGACGTCGCTCACGTACCGGACCGGACCGCACGCGGCGAGGCCGGCCAGCGCGAGCGCAACCAGCGCAGCGAGCGCGTGGCTCGCAAGGCTCGCGCGGCGCGGTCGTCGAGACATCGGCGCGCAGCTTATCACCGCCCGGTCGCGCGCCGTGCGCCGCCCGGCCTGGCCGGCGCTCATCGCGACCGCACGCGCCGCCCATCGCGGCCGAGCTCGATGGCGATGTAGATCGCCGAGCCGAACAGCGCGAGCAGCGAGACCACGAAGGCCCAGCCGAGCTGGACCGCAAACAGCGACACGCCCTGGTTGGTCTGGTAGCCCAGGTAATCGGTCGCGGTCGACAGCCGATGGATGCCCGCGACGACGAGCACGAGCAGCACGAGCGCGATCGCACCCGCGACGTAGAGCAGCGCGCCCTGGTAGCCGCGGCGCAAGAGCAGGCCTGCGCCGTACCAGCCACCGATCACGAGGCCGGCATGGCCGACCATCAGCGGCAGCACGGCGACCCCGGCGAGCCGCCGCGGGTTGATCCAGTACATCCAGCTCCAGGCCGGGTGCACGGCGTAGAAGTACAGCGCGACCGGCGCGACGACGGCGGCGGCGTGGAGCGCGACCAGCTGGAACGCGGGTGCTGCGAATGGTCCGTCGGCTCGGATCCGATCGCGCGCGATCAGCGCGAACCCGATGCCGAACAGCAGGTTGACCAGCGCAACGACCGGAATGACAGCCTCCCGCAAACAACGTAACACGGCGCGCCCCGATGACGCCCGATGCAGGCCCCCGCGAAACGCCGCGTCACCGGCGCTCGATCGGCGGCGTGCGCGAGCCGGTGTCCGGATCGAGGGGCTCGGGCTGACCGAGGATCCGGCTCGCCGCGGTGAATTCGACCGCGGGCGTGTCGTGATCGCGCTCTCGCAGCTCGAACGACGGCGGCGTCGGCACGTCGATCTCACCGGCGACGAACGACGATTCGAGCGCTTCGCGCTCTCGCCAGTCATCCTGCTCCTCGCGGCTTCGCCGCTCGGGGCCCGAGAGCATCGGCCCGGCCGCGATGCCCTCGACCGGGGTGCCCTCCTCGATCAGCATCTCGGCGACCACGTCGTCGGCCTCGACCGTGCGCACCACGTGCGCCACGTTGGTGACGATCCAGTCGTCATGGCCCGCCGGCGGCGGCGGAGCGGCGAGCGGCGAGGCGCTCCATCGCCCGCGCGCGGCGGGTGCGGCGGCGCGCTCGACCGTCTCGTCGACCGGCGCGGGCGGCGCGATCACCGATTCGTCGCTCGTGGAGCCCGTGCCGTCGGACTCGCCCAGCGACTGCAGCGCCTCCTCGAGCGGCAGCAGCTTGGACAGCGCGGTGTCGACCTGCGGCGGTGCCGGCGCCTCCTCGAACACGGTGGCCTCGAAATCGTCGTCGGCGAGCAGCTCGACCTTGGGCGCGTCCTCGGCGCTGGTGTCGAGGAACGGCACCGCGAACCGCTCGCTGAGCGCCTGGTACGCCGTCCTGAGCGCCCGGCGCGTGGCGCTCGCGGTGAAGTCTCGGCGGACGCGCTCGTACGCGGCCTGGGCGAGCCGGTCGCGCAGCATCGGCTCGCCGAGCAGCCGCAGCACCTTGCGCGCGAGATCGACCGGATCGCCGGGCTCGAACAACAGCGCCTCGCGCTGGTTCTCGACCACGTGGGCCAGGGTCTCGCGGCGCGGCGCGACGACCGCCCGCCGGCACGCCATGTACTCGAGGATCTTGGTCGGGAACACCACGTTGGGGCTCGGCGTCAGGTCGGCCGCCGCCGGCACCACGCACACCGTGGCCGTGGCGAGCAGCGCGGGCAGCTGGTCGTGGTCGACCGGCCCGAGGATCTCGACCTTGTCGGCCAGGCCGAGCTCGCGGATGCCGTCGCGCAGCGGCTGGTCGAACCGCGGAACCATCGCACCGGCGAGCACCAGGCGCGCATCGACCTCGCGGGCGATCGAGGCCATCGCGCGCACCAGCACGCGCACGCCGCGGCCCGGGTCGATCGACCCGATATAAAGGATACGCGGCGGGCCCGAGGTGGGGGGATCCTCCCAGTCGAAGCGATCGACGTCGACCCCGAGCGGGGAGAGCACGACCCGCCCGTGCCGGCCCCGGCTGTGCAGCGCGCGGACCGACGCCGGCGTGGGCGCCAGGACCAGGTCCGCGCCCAGCAGGCAGGTCTCCTCGTCGCGGGCGTAGCGCGCGTCGAGCTCGGGTTCCTGGGTCGGCTCGCCCAGCGGCGAGCGCGACAGGTCGTACACCATGGCGTACCCGAGCCGCGAACGCGCCTCGAGCACGGGGATGCCGCTCCAGCCGTCGCGACAGTGCACGACGTCATAGTCGGCGCCATCGAGCTGACGCTTCAGCGCGCGCTGGAACGCCTGGACCTGCGACCGCAGGTCGGCCTCGTGGGTCGGTACGCGCAGCACCCGCACCGAGCCCTGGCGCTCGACGTACGCCTGATCGCCCTCGCGCACCACGAGCAAGTCGACGGAGTGGTGCGGGGTCAGTGCGCGGATCACGTGGCGCAGCTGAACACCTGCCCGGCGAGGCCCCGGCACTGCGCAGAAACCCGTCAGCAGCACCCGGGGCATGGCGGGCCCGATCCTCGGGCAACTCGCTCACACGCGCAAGGCCGAATGCTAGATCGTCGTCGGTCCGTCACCTTGATCCCGATCCGCGCCTGCGTTATGCCCCGATGCGTGAATCGGTTGATCGAATACCTCCGGCAGCATTTGATGATCGACTTTCAGGGGGAGCTGACGGTGGGGAAGGTTCGGGAGTTGCTCGCGGGCGACGACAGTCGCGACGCCAAGACGCTGCTCGCCAAGCTCGTGGCGGAAAAGAGCGTCGAGGACATGTTCATCGTGCTGGCCGACTGCCTGCTCGAGCCGGTGCAGCGCGCGCTCACCGACGACGTGATGCGCGAGCAGATACGGATGTATTCGGAGAGCTGACCGCCGGGGCGTTCGGCCGCGAGCGACGAAGCTGCGATGGCGCGGCATCGATGTGCTAGGGTCGTGTCATGGGGACTCCGGTGGCCGACAGCAAGACGCCTGCGCTCGTCGCCTTCGCGATGGTCGTGATCGGGATCGCGATCGCGGCCGTGCAAGGCATCACCCATGGCTCGATCGTCGGCGGTGTGATCGCCGCAGCCGGCGCGATCCCCGCCTGCTACGGGATGTGGAAGGGCATCCAGCAGGAGACCCAGGGCACGCTCGCGGTCAGCGTGATCGCGGTGCTGGTCGCGCTGGGGATCGGTGCCCTTCTGATCGTGCTGCGCGTCGTGTCCTGGCTGCACTGATGATGTCGGCGAACCGGGGTTTTTTCGGGGTCGTCACCATCGTCGCCACGGCGGTCCTCGCGTACGGCGGTGTCGGCCACGCACAGACGCCGGCCGAGCGCCCGAACGATCCGCCCGCGGGCGCGCCGGCGAACCCGCCCGCGCCCGGTGCCCGACCGCCGGCAAAGGTCCAGTACTCCGACCACGCGATGGGCACCAACGTGACGGTCTGGATGTGGACACCCGACGAGCGCTCCGCTGCGCAGGCCGCCGAGGCCGTGTTCACCGAGATGAAGCGGCTCGACAAGGAGATGACGACCTGGGAGGCCGACTCCGAGGTCTCGCAGGTCAACACCAACGCCGGGGTCAAGCCGGTGAAGGTCTCCGACGAGACGTTCGCGGTGATCGAGCGCGCGGTCGACATCTCGCGCCGCTCGAAGGGCGTGTTCGACATCACGATCGGCGCGTTCAAGGGCGTGTGGAAGTTCGACGAGGATGTCGACTTCACGCTGCCCGACCCCGCCGAGGTCAAGAAGCGGCTCGCGCTGGTCAACTGGAAGGACATCGTGCTCGCCACCAACGCCGGGCAGCACAGCGTGTTCTTGAAGCGCAAGGGCATGGCGATCACCCTCGGCGGCATCGCCAAGGGCTACGCGGTCGACAAGTGCGTCGACATCCTGCGCAAGCGCGGGTTCACCGACTTCATGATCCAGGCCGGCGGCGACATGTACATCGCCGGCAGCAAGAGCGGCGACCCCTGGATGGTCGCGATCCGCGACCCGCGCGGGCCGCCGAACACATTCTTCGCGACGGCGCCGATCGAGAACCACTCGTTCTCGACCAGCGGCGACTACGAGCGCGGCTTCGTCAAGGACGGGGTGCGATGGCACCACATCCTCGATCCGCACACCGGGCAACCCGCGCGCGCGTCGCGCTCGGTGACGATTCGCGCCAAGGACGCGTTCACCGCCGACGCGTGGTCCAAGGTGATGTTCATCCTCGGGCCGGCCGCGTCGCGCGACCTCATCAAGCGCGAGAAGCTGACCGACTTCGAGGTCGTGTGGGTCGACGACAAGAATCAGATCGTCACCACCGAGGGCATCCGCACGGTGATGAAGGTGCTCAAGGAGCCGACGCCGGGGCCGTAGCCACGGTCTCGACCTCGACCATGCGCGCCGGCTCGAGCCAGCGCGCGAGCGCAGCCTGCACGGTCTCGGGTGTCACGCTGCGGAACCGCGCGAGCTCGGTCGCGAGCCGATCGGGCTCGTGGCAGTACAGCATGTGGCGCTGGATCAGCGACACGCGCCGCCCGAGCCCCGTGAGGCCCCAGATCGTGCCCGCCTCGCGCCGGGTGACCGCGCGATCGATCGCGCGCTCGTCGAGCCCGCGCCGGCATTCCTCGTCGAGGATCGCGCGGACAGCGGCCGGGTCCGAGCCGCTGCGCAGGTCGACCGCGACGTGAACCTCGCCGCCGAGCCGGCCCGCGGTCGTCCACGCCGACACCCGCTGGGCGAGCTGGGTCTCGTAGACCAGGCGGCGCCAGATCGCGCCGGTGCCGACCGCCGTCCACGCGGCGGTGAGCACGTCGAGCGCGGGCTCGTCGTCGGCGAACGCGCCGGGGCCGAGCCACGCGCGGTGGATCCGGCCGAGCGCGGCAAACCGGTCGGTGAGGCGCTCGGCGACCGGGGCGACGGCCAGCGGGGGCGCGGCCGCTCGCGCGGGCCGGCGCGAGCCGGGGAAGCCGCCGAAGTAGCGGTCGATCCGATCATCGACGTCGTCGGGGACGTCGCCCGCGACGACCAGCGTGGCGTTCGCGGGCACGTACCACGTGCGGTAGAAGGCGAGCACGTCGTCGAACGTGGCGGCCTGGATGTCGTCGTGGCGGCCGATCGTGAGGTGGCGCAGCGGGTGGCCCTCGGGGTAGAGCGCGAGCGCGACCGCGAATCGCTCGGCGCCGTACGGCACATCCTCGTAGCGCTGGCGGCGCTCGGCGCGCACCACCGATTGCTGCGTGGTGAGCCGCTCGCGGTCGAAGTCGCGCGCGAAGTAGCCCATGCGCTCGCTCTCGAGCCACAGCGCCAGCTCGAGCTGATGCGCGGGCAGGATCTCGTGATACGCGGTGCGGTCGGCGCTGGTCGACGCGTTGGCCTCCGTCGAGCCGGCGCGGCGCAGCACCTCGTAATGGTGGCCGCCTAGGCGCTCGGGCGAGCTCTTGAACAGGTGCTCGAACAGGTGCGCGAACCCGGTGCGATCGGCGCGCTCGTCGGCGCTGCCCACGCGGTACCACACGCTGACGGCGATCTGCGGCGAGCTGGCATCGGGGTGGACCACGACGTCGAGGCCGCACGGCAGCGTGCGCGTGCGGGTCGCCAGGTGCGGGGCATCGCCGTCGAATGCGACGGCGGCCTGGCTCGCTCGATCGGAGGCTTCGTGGAGGATCATCGGCCGCGCCTGCGTCGGGGACAAGGTACGCGACGGAGCGCAACGTGTCGACCGCCCGGGCTCAGCGATCGCGCTGCAGCGCGAGGGCGAGCTGGTAGAGCACGCGGCGCGGCTTGCCGGTCCTGACCACGAGGCGCGCCGCCGCGTCCTTGGGCCCGATGCCGGCCGCGAGCAGCGCGCGCAGCTCGGCCTCGACGTCGACCGCCTCGACGGCCGCGCTGCCGCCGGCGATCACCAGCGTGCACTCGCCGCGCGGCGGCCCGGCCGCGTACTTGTCGGCCAGCTCGGCGAGCGTGCCGCGCACGTGCTCCTCGTGGAGCTTGGTCAGCTCGCGGCCCAGGCTCGCCGGGCGCTCGGCGCCAAACGCGTCGCCGGCGTCCACCAGCGTGGCGCCGACCCGATCGGGGGCTTCGTAGAAGATCATCGTCGCGATCTCGCCGCGCAGCGTGCCGAGCAGCGCGCGGCGCGCACCCGATTCGCGCGGCGGAAACCCGAGGAACAGGAAGCGCTCGGCGGCCAGGCCCGAGCCGAGCAGCGCAGCGAGCACCGCCGACGGCCCGGGCACGACCTCGACGCGCGCCCCGGCGGCGATCGCAGCCGCGATCGCGTACGCCCCCGGATCGGAGATGCCCGGCATGCCCGCCTCGCTGATCACCGCGACCCGCCGGCCGCCCTGCAGCGCCTCGGCGAGCCGCGTGCTGCGCTCGGCCTCGTTGCCGTCGAAGTTCGAGACGATCCGGCGCTCGGGGTTGACCGGCCCGTGGGCGTCGACCTGCGCGAGCAGGAGCCGCGCCGCCCGCGTGTCCTCGGCCGCGATCAGGTCGGCCTCGCGCAGGACGCGCGCCGCGCGCAGCGAGAGGTCCTCGAGGTTGCCGATCGGCGTGCCGACGATGAACAGGGTGCCGGTCATCGTCACGCGCTCGGGCCACCGCTACTCGCGGCTGAGCGCCCCGATGTCGACCGACGTGCCGAGCTCGGCCTCGAGGTACTTCTTCAGCCGATCGAGCATGCGGCGCTCGAGCTGCCGCGCGCGCTCGCGGCTGACCTGGTAGCGGTCGCCGATCTCCTGCAGCGTGAGCGGCTCTTCCGTGAGCCAGCGCTCGCGGAAGATCGTCTGCTCGCGGCCCTCGAGCGTCCGCGCGAACGCCTCGAGCTTGCCGCGAAGCAGCTGCGAGAACTCGCTCTGCGCGACCGCGCGATCGGGGCGATCGTCCTCGCTGGGCAGGTAGTCGAGCCGGGTCCGCGTGCCCTCGTCATCGCTGCCGCCGCCGATCGGGGCATCGAGCGACGCCTCGGGGGCGGCGAGCCGGCGCTCCATCTCGATGACCTCTTTCTCGGGCACGTCGAGCTTCTCGGCCAGGAGCGCCGAGGTCGGCTGGAACCCGAGCTGCTCGAGCTTCTCGCGCTCCTTGCGCAGGTTGAAGAACAACTTGCGCTGCGCCTGGGTGGTCCCGATCTTGACCAGCCGCCAGTTGTTGAGAATGAACTTCAAAATGTAGGCACGGATCCAGAACGCGGCGTAGCTCGACAGCTTCACCCCGCGGTACGGGTCGAATTTTCCGACCGCCTGGATGAGGCCGATGTTCCCCTCCTGGACGAGGTCGAGCAGGTTCTTGTGCGCCCGGCGATATTCGTAAGCGATCTTCACGACCAGCCGGAGGTTGGCCTCGATCAGCTTGCGGGCGGCCTTGGTATCGCCGTGTTCGACGAGGCGCGTCGCGAGCGCGCGCTCCTCGTCGGGCGTGAGCAGCGGATAGCGGCGCGTCTCTCGCATGTAGACCGCCATCGGGTCGCGCTTGGCGAGCGAGCCACCCCGGCCGGCCCCGGTCGCCGCGGGAGCCGCAGAGTCGTCATCGGCGATCTCGTCGGCGTCGAGCGGCGCGGCCGCCGCCATGTCGACGTCGGCCCCGTCGACCGGCTCGGCCTTGCCCTCGTCGTCGGATTCCTCGGCGTCGTTGCCATCGCTGCCGCCCTCGCCGTCGCGCCCGTCGCGCCCGTCGCGCTCCTCCTCGCTCGGCTTTTCCCCGACGTCGATAACTTCCGCTTTCTTCCTGCGACGGCGCTTCGCAGTGCCCGTCGGGGTCGACGAATCGGATGCCGCACCCTCGGAGTCGGCGCCGGAGACTCGTGACTTTCGCTCGGCCATCGCTGCCCCGGCACCATACTACACGCCACCACTCGGCGGTCGTGCGGGGCCATGCAGATCGTCCCTGGCACGAGGAGCGTTGCACCCTATAATCGGCGAATGCGCAGCCGGTTGAACCTGGCCATGGTGGTGGCCGCGGGTGCCCTCGCACTCGTCCTTACTGTCATCCGACAATCGCCCGAGGGCGTGGTTTCCCTGGAGCTCAATACCCAGGAAGTCAGGGCCGCCCCCGGGGAGGCGCAGAGTGCGCGCCACGATCTATCCGCACTCAAGATCTTCAACATGACGCTGGTGCACATCAAGGATCGATATGTCGATCCGGCCCGCGTCGAGCCCAAACGCATGCTGTACGCCGCGCTCGATGGCGTGCAGTTCAACATACCCGAGGTCCTCGTCGAGCCAGACCCGGCGCACAACAAGCTGCGCGTCACGGTCAACGACAAGCCCGAGACGTTCGACACCGATGATGTCGACTCGCCGTGGCGGCTCGCGATGAAGCTCAAGAAGGTGTTCCGCTTCATCGAGACCAACATGAACAGCGGCGCCGACCTGGCAAAGGTCGAGTACGCCGCGGTCAATGGCATGCTGTCGACGCTCGATCCGCACTCGATCCTGATGGACCCCGAGCAGGCCCGCGACATGGACGTGTCGACGAGCGGCAAGTTCGGCGGCCTCGGCATCGTGATCCGTATGAAGCCGATGAAGGACACGCCGGCGTCGCGCAAGGGCATCAAGTCCGGCGACCACATCGTGCGCATCAACCAGGAGCCGACCGAGAACCTGACGTCGAACGAGGCGGTCGACCGCATGCGCGGCGACCCGCGCACCGGCGTCACGCTGTACGTCGAGCGCAAGGGCACCGACGGCCTCTTGCGGTTCGACCTGATCCGCGA
>DATIPJ010001231.1:0-2004 GCA_035472155.1 Kofleriaceae bacterium | reverse complement strand
GGATCTGGCGGTCGGTCAGGAAGTGCCCGGGCAGCACCGCATTGACCGTGATGCCGTCGGCGGCGACCTGCGCGGCCAGGCTCGTGGTCAGCGCGGAGAGCCCCGCGCGCAAGGTCGACGAGATCGTGAGCAGCCCCCACGGCCGCTTGGCGACGAACGACGTCAGGTGGACGATCCGGCCATAGCGCGCGGTGCGCATCGCGGGGAGCACGAGGCGGCACAGCCGCACCACGTTCATCAGCGTCGAGTCGATGCCGCTCTGCCAGGCCTCCTCGGTCAGCTGCTCGAGCTGTCCGACCGGCGGACCGCCGGTGTTGGTGACGACCAGCGCCGGCGCGCCGAACCGCTCGACGGTGGCGCTGTGCCAGCGCTCGAGGTCCTCGGGCTTGCCGACGTCGACCGGCATCGCCAGGACCTCCGCGCCCGCGCCGCGCAGCGCCTGCTCGACCTCGGCCAGCGGGCCCGGCGACCGCGCCCCGATCGACACCCGCGCGCCCTCGGCGGCCAGCGCGGTGGCGATCGCGCGACCCAGGCCTTTCGATCCAGCCGCTACCATCGCCGTGCGGCCGCGAATACCGAGCTCCATGGCCGGACTCTAAACCTTCACTTCTTGTAGGTCACGCGATACAGGACGCCCTTCCAGTCGTCGCTGATCAGGAGCGAGCCGTCGTCGAGCACCTCGACGTCGACCGGCCGGCCCCACGCCTTGTCGGTCGCATCGTCGAGCCAGCCGGTGACCAGCGGCTCGTACGAGACCGCCTTTCCGTCCTCGAGCCGCACCACCATGACGCGGAAGCCCTGCTTGTGCTCGCGGTTCCACGAGCCGTGCTCGGCCATGATGATCGCGTTCTTGTACTCGGGCGGGAACATCTTGCCGGTGTAGAACCGCATGCCGAGCACGGCGACGTGCGCCGCGAGGTTCTGCACCGGCGGCTCGAACTCGGTGCACGCGTGGTCGGTGAACTCGGGGTCGGCGATCACCCCGCCGTGGCAGTACGGATAGCCGAAGTTCATGCCGGCGCGCGGCGCGCGGTTGAGCTCGTCGGGTGGGAAGTCGTTGCCGAGGTCGTCGCGCCCGTTCTCGGTGAAATACAGCTCGTGGGTCTCGGGGTGCCAGTCGAAGCCGACCGTGTTGCGCACGCCGCTCGCGAACACCTCGAGGCCGCTGCCGTCGGGCTTCATGCGCGCGATCGAGGCGTAGATCGGCTCGTCGCGCTTGCAGATGTTGCACGGCGCGCCGATCCCGATATAGAGGAGGCCGTCGGGGCCAAACTTCATGTAGCGCCAGCCGTGGTGCTCGTGGGTCGGCAGCGCGTCGGTCACGACCACCGGCTTGGGCGGATTGGCCAGCCGCGTATCGATCTTGTCGAGCCGCAGGATGCGGGGGATCTGGCCGATGTAGAGGCTGCCGTCGCGGTAGGCGAGCCCGTTGGGGACATCGAGGCCCTGCGCGACGGTGTAGACCTTCTCGGGCTTGTGATCGCGGTTGCGATCGACGACGGCGTACACGCGCTTGTCGCGCCGCGTGCTGACGTACACGATACCGGGCGCACCGAGCGCGAGCGAGCGCGCGTTGGGCACGTCCGCCGAGTAGACCTCGATCGAGAACCCGGGCGGGAGCTTCAGCGCCGCGAGCTCCGGTTTGCCGGGCACGGGCGGCCCGGCGTCGTCGCGGATCGACTGCCCGACGTGCGCCTGCGGGCGCAGCGGATTCTCGCGCGTGGCCGACGCGAGATCGCTGGGCGCCGCGGGCGTCGCGGGCGCGGCCGGCGCCGGATCGGGGGCAGGCGCCGGGGCCGCGGCGGCCGCTGGGGCCTCGGTCTTGGCCGGCTCCGGCCTGGGCGCGCTACCGCAGCCAGCCCCGAGCAGCATCCCGGCGGCGACGCCGGAAGCAACGATCGTGAACAGCGAGCATTCCGAGCGGCGGGTCATGCGCGGCACGCTAGCGCAACCGCCCACGGGTTCGCGAGACCCGGCGATCGCGATCGCGCAAAGGCCGCATCC
>DATIPJ010001230.1:0-12937 GCA_035472155.1 Kofleriaceae bacterium | reverse complement strand
GAAGACCGAACAGCTCCTGACTTCTTCCCAGTCGTGATCTTCGGCGTCGATCCAGAAAATGGCGACCGCCGGCACGTTGTGATCGCGACCGACGTACCCAGGGCGATCCCGGACAACAACGCCACCGGCATCGCGTCGGCGCTCCCGGTCACGGGCAACGGCACTGTCGGCACGCTGTCGCTGTCGCTCAACATCACGCACCGGTTCCGCGGCGACCTTGTCGTCACGCTGGTCGCACCGGATGGCACGTCGTTCATCGTGAGGAACCGCCAGGGCGGCTCGGCCGACAACATCATCATCAACAACCTGGCGATCCCGACGTTCAACGGTCGCACCGCGGCGGGCACCTGGCAGCTCCGGGTGCAGGACCGCGCAGCGCGCAACGTCGGTACGCTCAATTCGTGGTCGCTCAATATCGTGGGAAGCTGCGGAACGGCAGCCAACTAACGCCGCGAGCGGCGGTACGGCCGTTGCAGCGGACGCCGCGCCATGCGGTCGGCCCTGCAACGAGACAAGCGTACCGGGCTGTTTCCATCGCTGCTTCTCGCGATTGTTTTCACGCGCACGCCGGCGCGCGCCGAAAGTCCGCTCCCGAGGACAGACGCGCACACGTCACCGGAACAATCGCCTCCGGAGACGAAGGCCGACGCGTGCCGCTCGCCGGCCGAGCGGGGTGATTCCGCGCCTGGCGACCCTGGCCCCACTGTGTCGGTCGGCGATGATTGCCACCCCGACGAGGTCATCGAGGTCACTGGCTCGGCGCCTCGGCCACCCGGCTCGATCTCGCTCGACGCTCAGGTCGCACGCAGGACGGCCGGTGCACTGGGCGAACCGTTTCGCGCGGTATCGCTGCTGCCGGGAGTCAGTACATCGATCTCGGCCTCCGGCTATCCGATCATTCGCGGTTCGCTTCCCGGTGAATCGCGGTTCGAATTCGACGGCATCGAGATTCCGCTGCTGTATCACTTCTTGCTCGGCAGTCAGGTAATCCACCCCTCCTTTGTGGGTGACATCGAGCTACGCGCGGGCGGGCATGGCGTGGAGCAAGGCCAGCTGATCGGCGGTCTCGTCAGCATGACCCCGTCGAGCAGCGAGGAGCCCCGCACCGAGCTGCGCGCCAATCTGGCGGAAATCGGCATTTACCGTACGCAACCACTGTCGCATTCGACCTCACTCACGGTCGCCGCGCGCACCGGTACGCTGGCGATCGCCGCGAAGATCTACGACTCGCGCTCAGCCGCGTACAATGTCGACCAGCAGACCCGGCTGGTACACCGGCTCGACAACGGTGACCGGCTGACGCTGACGAGTCTGGGCGCGTACAACTACGCGCGTCTGCCGCCGGATGCTGCATCGCCGGACGCCGAGACCGACAAGCTCGGCTTTCACCGGCTCGACGGACGGTGGACCCGCGCACGAGGCGGTCGGCAGCTGCGCGCCGGGATCGAAACCGCGATCGACTCGTTTCGTCGCACGGGTCTGACCAACTTCCACCCGGAGCAAGGCGGCTGGTCGTACGGGCTGCGGGTCTATGGCGACGGCAGCATCAGGCTCAGCCCATCGCTCACCCTTCGCGGCGGCTTGCAGGCGCGGCATCGCACGCTGGTCAACGGCGCGGCGCCCTTCGAGCTCACGGCTTCGGACCCGTTCCTGGGCCTGGCCCGGAGCATCGATGCACAGGGTGCCTGGACTGCGCTCGATCTGCGGATCGGCCCACTGACGTTCACGCCCGGGGTGCGTGCCGATCACTATCATGCCGAGCTCTACGGCGGCTCCGCGCGCCACAATACCGTCGACCCACGGCTGGCGATCGCGGCAGAGCTTCCGGGCGGCGTACGGAGCGAGCTCGCTGTCGGCCTCTACTCCGCACCACCACAGCTCTCGGTGATGAGCGCCAATATCATGATCGGGCCGCTGCCGATGGCGGACGGTGCCGGCAGCCTGGCCGGGATGAATCATGCGACCGAAGCGCAGCTGTCCATCCGCGCGCCGCTGGGCGGCGACTTTCAAGGCAGCTTCGCAGCCTATTATCGCGATACGAGCTACGCCGTCGACTTCGCGCTCGCGGGCGCGAGATTCCAGGACAGCCCGTGCGACAATACCTCTCCGGTCTACCGCAATATCGATGCTCGGGTGGTCGGCGTCGAAGCAATGATCCGTCGCGATCTGGGGCGCTCGATCAGCGGCTGGGTCTCGTACTCGCTCGGCAAGAGCGATCGCGATCTCGGCTTCATGCAGCTGCCGGGGGAATTCGACCAGCGCCACATCCTGAATGCCACTGCGCAATGGCGCCGTGGTCCCTGGGTGCTCAGTGCGACGGGCCACCTCCAGACCGGTCGACCGTTGCCCTATCGCCGGATCGCTCGGTGCTCCAACGATACGGTTGCAGTGTTCATCAAGGCGGACGAATCGCGCCGTGCGCCGACCCTCCTGCGCGCCGACGTGCGGGCGGAGCGAGCCTTCCAGCTCGCGGGCGCGCAGCTGCGACTCTACGTCGAGCTCCAGAACGCGACGTTCACCCGCGAGACACTCACCTACGATGCCGTGTGGGGCGGCGCCGGACCGCTCGCCAGCCCTTCGAGCTACCACGATGTGCCCAATACGCTGCTGATTCCGCTGCCTCTGATCGGCGTGGAGGCCGTTCTGTGAGGATCCAGGTGCTCGCCCTGCTCGTGCTCGCGGGATGCCTCACCAACCCGGACGAAGGCTATCCCGTGGATGCGGTCGCGCAGCTCGGCCCTGGGCTGCTCGATCGCCCCCGCGTCACCGGTCGGATCGAGCTTCTCGGCACCGGCATGCCGGTCGACGTCGAGCTCACCGCCCAGCGGACGTTCGCGGCGTATCACGTGCATGTATCCGATGACCTCACCCATGCCGTCTCGCTCGTGAGCGCGGTCTCGTGCACCGAGCCGCCCGTCGGCGCCCCGGACCGTTTCCCATTCCAGTATCTCGGCGTCATCCGAGACCTCGGCGATGGCGCGCACTTCTTCATGCCCGGCGTCGAGATCGGCGACGACATCATCGAGGTCGATACCGAGACTGCGACCGGCTATGCATCGCGCGACGACCTGAGCAAACGGATCGTGATCGTTTCCGAGGGCGCGACGGGAGGAGCGCCGCTTGCCTGCGGGGTGTTGAGCTGGCGGTGACGCACTACGGTGTCGACCGGGGCAGCAGCACACGCTTATCGAGCGGGGTCCAGTCGCCTGCGAGGATGAATGCAGCCCAGTAGTGAGGATGCGAATAGCGCGGTTCGCGCAGGAGTCGTAGCTTTGCCTGGCGGAGCGCCTCGGCGCGCCCGGCGCCGCGGGTCAGCTCGTCGTAGTACGCCGGCATCAGATCCTGCGCAGACGAGTCATTGACGTTCCACAGGCTGACGACCTGGGCCTCGGCGCCCGCCAGGACCACCGCGCGCCGCAAACCGTATACGCCGTCGCCGGACGGCACCGCGCCCACGCCGGTCTCGCACGCCGAAAGGACGACCAGCTTGGTGCCCCACCAGTCGAAGCCGGCGATCTCTCGCGCGGTCACGATGCCTTCCGCGCCCCGGTTGGCGCCCGCCATCGCGAGACCGGCTTGATCGAGGCCGTCGAGCGGATCGTCGGCTGCCTGGGGCTGCGTCCGAGAGACACCGTTCAGGTACATGCCTCGCTGGGCGAGCGGCGGCGACGATGCGCCGGCGCTGGCGGAGATCGGCGCTGGCTGGCTCGGCGCCGCAGCGGCCTCGCGCCGGTAGAAGCCGTGCGTGGCGACGTGAAGGATCGCCGGTCCGGTGAGTGCGGCGAGCGCTCGCTTGGTGGCCATCGCGCCGGTCACCGGCGCCGTGGGGAACAACCGCCGGAGTGCGTCGACTTCTGCGGTGGCGCCAGGGAGCGGCGCAAACGCGACCGTTCCAGGTATCGCCGACGAAGGCGGTGGACCGTAATCGGGACTCGCCACGATCACGGCCGGCGATCGCGGCGCGTGCGGCGCGGCGAGCCGCAGCAGATCGCGGCCACTGGTCACGTAGCTGATCAGGCGCTGCTCGATCTCGTAGTGTCCCTGCGGGTCGACGAGCGCCTCGAACGGCACCAGGTTGAGCTTGCTGTCCGGCGCCAGGATGACGTGCGAGATGCCCGTCAGCTGGGCACGGACGGGCGCAAACACGAGCTCGTCGAGCGCTTGCAGCGCGGCGCGGGTTGCCTGGGTCGTGGCCGCGCCGTGCAGCACGGCGAGCGCGGCGTCGACCGCGGCGTCGATCGGCGCAGCATCGCCGAGCGCGACCCATCGAGGCGGACCTTGCCGCGTCACCAGGTATGCGACATAGCGATCCGGTTGCGAACGCTGCTCCATCCGTCCCGGCGCGAAGCGCTGATAGCGAACAAACTCGACCAGTATTGCGCCGCGAGGCAGCTCCGCTTGCACCTTCGCGACCGTGATCGGCGCGGCCTGCGCGCGGAAGTCCAGGCTCGCGGAACCGAGCGCCGCTTCGAGGCCTTCGACGCGCGCTCGAATCGCAGCGATCGCCGCCGCGCGGTCCCCGGCGCCACGGAGATCCGGCGGCGAATACAGCCGCTGTGACAGCTCCGTACGCGCCTTTGCGAGCGCATCCAGCTGGGCGCGAAGCCCGGCGGTGAGATGACCACGCAGGGTGGCCTGGGTCTCGGCGAGCGAATCGAGGATCCGGCCCTTGCGGCGCAGCACCGTTGTCAACGCGAGCTCGAGCGCACGCGCGCTGGTCGGCATCTCGTCGACGTGAAACGACACCGTGCTCGACGTGTCATTCCGCAAGGTCGTCATGAGCGATCGCCTGTTCGGCTCGGACAGCCGCCCGAGCTCGGTGCGCAATTGCGCTTCCCGGAGCTCGACCGCGCGCGACAGCATCGGCTGCGCTTTCTCGGGCGCATGTCGCGCGCGGTAGAGCCGCGCGAGGCCGTAGAGATATTTGGCCACGTCGGGATGCATCGTTCCCAGCGCCTTCTCGACAATGCCGAGCGCGCGGAGATACATGGATTCCGCCTTTGCGTACTCTCCCCGGTCGGCGTAGATCGTGGCGAGGTTACTGAGGCAGGCCGCGAAGCTCGGATGCCTCGGGCCCACAGACTTCTCCAGGATATCGAGCGCGCGAAGAAAGCGCGGTTCTGCCTTGCGATACGCGCCTTGCTCCACGTAGAGCCACGCGAGGTTGTTCAGATCGACCGCAACGTCGGGATGCATCGGACCCAGCGCCTTCTCGCGAATCTCCAGTGCGCGGAGATACAGCGGTTCCGCCGGTTCATATGCGCCTTGCTCCGTGTAAAGCGAGGCCAGGGTGTTCAGGCTCGTCGCCACCTTCGGGTGCATCGGGCCCAGGGTCTTCTCGTCGATATCGAGCGCACGGAGATAGAGCGGTTCCGCCTTCGCGTACGCGCCGCGCCGGGTGTAGAGATTGCCGAGGTTGAGTAGGCTGATCGCCACCGTCGGGTGCATCGGGCCCATGACTCGCTCGCGAATGTCGAGTGCCCGGACCAGGAGCGGCTGCGCCTTCGCATAGGCGCCTTGCGTGAAGTAGAAGAAGCCCAGACTGTTGAGGCTCGTCGCAACGTCTGGATGCGCGGGACCAAGTACTCTCTCGCGGAGTTCGAGCGAGCGGACAAACAGCGGCTCCGCCTTTGCGTAGAAGCCTTGCTCCCAGTAGACGCCAGCGAGATTATTGAGGCTATTCGCAACCTCCGGATCCAGTGGCCCGAGCACCTTCTCGCGGATATCGAGCGCACGGACCAGGAGCGGCTCCGCCTTCGCGTACGCGCCTTGCTCGAGATACAGCCCGGCGAAGTCGCTGAGCGTCTCGGCCACATCCGGATGCATGGGTCCAAGCGCCTTCTCGCGAATGTCGAGCGCGCGGACAAAGAGGGGCAGCGCCTTGGCGTACGCACCGAGCGATGCATGGGTGTTGGCGAGGCTGGCCAGACTCTCCGCCACACCGGGATGCATGGGCCCGAGCGCCTTCTCGCGAATGTCGAGCGCGCGGACAAAGAGCGGCTCCGCCTTCTTGTACTCGGCGAGCTCCCAGTAGAGATCGCCGAGGCTGTTGAGGCTTGCCGCCACATCCAGATGCATCGGCCCGAGCTCCTTCTCGCGAGCTGACAGGCTTTGTTCAGCGAGCGGGACGGCCTCGGCGAACTTTCCTTGCTTGGCGAGCTCGGCGACCTGCGCGCCGAGCAGCTTCGCCTCGGCGAGCGCCGCCTGCGCGGTCGGCGTCGTCGCGGATGGCTGGGCACCGGCGCCCCGCGCCCCACTCGCAAGAACAACGACCACGACCGAAATGACGAGTTGTCGTATCACGACCAAACCTTGCTATTGTGGCGCACCTAAGGTTGCAAGTTCACGCTGGATCTCGAGCTCGTGCGCCGCTATCGTTCGCGCCGATGGAGGAAGGCGATCTCGCCCTGAAGGTGGCAGAAGTAGCTCCCATTGTCCTGGAGAACGATGCACGGATTACGGGAGCGAGCAGCGCGAGCGACCGCCGCGCCGCGATTGCGGACCTGATGCGCGCACACGGTGACGCTGTGCTCGGGCTTTGCATTCGCGTGCTGGGCAACCGCGACCTTGCCGAGGAAGTGACGCAGCAGACATTCCTGGAGGCCTTCCGAGACTTCGATCGCTTCCGGGAAGGCTCGCGGCGCGCGTGGCTATTCGGCATCGCAAGTCATCGGAGCCTCGACGCGCTGCGGAGACGCCAGCTGCGCTCGAGGTGGGTCGAGAGCGATGAGGACACGGTGATCAATACCCATGATCCCGGTACCCGCGCGAGCGAGCAACTCGAGCACGCGCAGCTCGCCGCGGCACTGGAGGAGTGCATGAAGTCACTGCCGCAGGAGGTTCGAATGACGGTCCTCATGCGTTTCCAGACCGAGCTCACCTACGAGGAGCTGGCAGCGCAGCTCTCCGTCAGGCCAGACGCGCTCCAGATGAGGGTCACGCGTGCGCTGTCGAAGTTGCGCAAATGTCTGGAGAGCAAGGGCGTATTCGATGTCTGACGGCAGGCCCGACGATGAGGATGAGCACGCCTGGCTGCTCGCCCGCGAACGCGGGGAGCCCGGCCCCGCGATCTCCGAGGTCCGCGCTCGCCACTACGCGCAGCTGGGCACGCTGATCGCGGGACTCCCGGCCCTCCCCGCCGGTACGGATCGACGCGGGGGCTGGGAACAAGCCGTGCTCTCGGCAATCGATGCGGAGATCGGCCAGCCCGCGGATCAGAACGGAACGTCACTGGCAGTGGTGACCGACGAGCCGCGTGCGCAGGACCCGACCCCGACGAGAAGGCCCCGGCGCAGGGCCGCGGTCGCCGCAGCGGTGTGTGTCATGGCCGCCGGTGTTGCCATCGCGGTCTTCATGCAGCGCGACCGCGGGGAGGCGCCCGTCCGGACGAGCGCTCTCGAGGCCGCCCCCGAGCCACCGGCACGCTCCGGCTCGCCGGCACCGGGCGCCGAGGTGACACGCGGCGCGTCCGCCGGGGCGGGTCGACTCGGCTTTGACCACGTGCTCCAGGTGCGGCGCTCGGCGACCGCCGATCCTCACGAGCTCCGCGATGGGGATACCGTGATGACCGGAGATCGGATACGCGCGTCCGTCGCGACCTCCGCCGACGCCTATGTCTACCTGGTATTCTGCGCCGGCCGGCAATTCCAGATGTATCCCTCGCAACGCGGTGTGCGCACCAAGGCCGGGGACGTCGTGCGGATTCCCCAGGGAGCCGGAGAGCTCGTCCTCGATGATCAGCCCGGGTCCGAGGTGCTGTACCTGATCCTGAGTCGAAACGAGCTCTCGATTGCAGATCCTTCCCTGGCGTCTCTGATCGCGACCACCGGCGATGGCAGCACGGCGGTGGACTGCGGGTCGAACCTCGATATGCGGCTCCGGAAGTCCACAGAAGTCACCACGCCGAGCAACGTGCTCCGCGGCGAACGGATCCGTGCAAGCGGCTCGGGTGCCGCGATTGCGGCGGACGCAGACGGGATCGCCATCGTTCGCTACAGGTTCGTGCATGTCGCGTCCGAGCCAGATCCCCGTGCATCCAAAGGCTTGCGGTAGCGGCCGGCAAAAATCGCGGTCGTTGTTGGATCGGCGCGGCTCGTACTCAACCACACGCGCGAGCTCGGGCCGCCGCGCTCGTGGTCGCCGCTCATCGCGGCCCGGCTCGTGGTCGCCGCTCACGGTAACCGACGCTTGCGCTCGTTCGGGAGCTGCGCCTAGGCTCCGCAGATGGCCGCCTCCGTGACCGTCCGGATGCCGTCGGCAGTACCGCCGGTCGAACGCGGCTTTCTCCGTCTCGGACAGCCCGCCGGCGCGTCGCCCGCACTCGCGGTGAACAGCCGGTATCTCGAGCTCGATGGGCGCCCGTGGTTTCCGATCATGGGAGAGTTTCATTACTCGCGCTATCCCGCCCAGGAGTGGGAGGTCGAGCTTCGAAAGATGCGGGCCGGCGGGGTGGATATCGTTGCCAGTTACGTATTCTGGAACCACCACGAGGCGATCGAAGGGGTCTTCGACTGGACCGGGTCGTGCGATCTGGGGCGCTTCGTGCGCCTGGCGGCGCGCGCGGGCTTGCGGTTCTTTCTCCGGCCCGGCCCGTGGGTCCACGCCGAGTCGCGCAACGGCGGTTTCCCGGACTGGCTGCTCGCGACCGGTGAGCTGCGCTGCAACGATCCGCACTACCTGGAGCGGGTGGCGCGGCTGTACCGCGAGATCGCCGCGCAGCTGCGCGGTTTGATGTGGTGCGACGGTGGTCCCGTGCTCGGCGTCCAGCTCGAGAACGAGTATGACCGCACGGGCGTCGGCGCGGGCGCAGCGCATATCGCGGAGCTCAAACGACTGGCCATCGCCGCCGGGCTCACGGTGCCGCTCTACACGGTGACCGGCTGGCCGACGCTCGACATTCCTCCTCGCGACGTCGTGCCGGTCTCGGGCGCCTATCCCGACGGGTTCTGGTTCGGCGAACCCGGACCGCTCGCGCCCTCGGGCGTGTTCGTATTCAACACCAGCCGCGCGATCGGCGAGATGGGGAATGTGAATGGCACCCCGGCGGGCGGGCAGATCGACAAGTATCATTATCCGTTCTTCCTGGCGGAAGCCGGCGGCGGCATGCACGTCTCCTATCATCGCCGCCCGGTGATCACCGTCGATGATGTGGCCGCCACCGCGCTCGTGCAGATCGGATCAGGAGCCACGCTGTACGGCTATTACATGTATCACGGCGGTGTGAATCCACGCGTCGGCGTGAACGAGACGCAGGCGTCGGGGTATCCGAACGATGTACCGATCCTCGGTTACGACTTTCGTGCGCCGCTGGGGCAGTACGGGCAGGCGCGCGCGTCATACGGTCGGCTGCGCGCGCTGCACCAGCTCGTGGCCGCCTTCGGCGCGGAGCTCGCGGCGATGGAATCGGTGCTGCCCGACGGTGCCACGCTCGATGCGGCCGATCGCAGCCGCCCGCGCGTGACGCTGCGCGGCGCCGGTGACAGCGGCTTTCTGTTCATCAACAACCACGTGCGGCATCACCGCATGCCCGATTTCGCGGGCGTCCGCGTGCGCGTGGAGACCGCGACCGGTCCGCTCGACCTGCCGGCCGCGCCGTTCGATCTCCCGTCGGGCGCCTACGCGATCTGGCCGATCGGCTTGCGCCTGGGCGCCGCTCGGCTGCGTTACGCCACGGTGCAGCCCGTGACACGCTGGGACGAGGGCGGCCGCCAGACGCTGGTGTGCTTCCGCCACCCGGCGATCGCGGCCGAGCTCGCCTTCGATCCAGCGACCATCGCGTCCATCGATGCGCCGGCGCCGTGGGTGCGCGGCGGCTCGGTCTTCCCACCGGCGGTCCCCGAACCGCTGTGCTTCGGCGTCGTCGACGGCGCGGGCGTCCAGCACACGGTCGTGCTGCTGACGCAAGCGCTCGCCGATCGCTGTCTCGCCGTCCGGCTTTGCGGGCGCGATCGGCTCGTGCTGTGCGCGCACCCCGTCCACGTTCAGGACGACACGCTGGTGGTCGCGGCGCCGCACGACGAGGAGCTCAGCGTCACCATCTACCCGGCCGACGATCTTGCGCCGGGCGCCTCGCGGTCCGGCGATGTCGTCGAGTATCGGGCCGGCGCGCCGCCGATCACCTTGCCGGCGGTGGAGGTCGCGCGGATCGCCGACCAGCCCGCGCCGCCGCCGCTGCGCATGGGGCCGGTGATCCCGTGGCGCAACCGGGCCGTGCCGCTGGCACCCGACGACGCGTGCTACGAGCGTGCGACCCGCATCGGCCTGCGGCTGCCCGAGCGGATCCCGACCGACCAGGGCCGCGTCGTCTTGACGATCGATTATGTGGGCGACGCGGCGCGGCTCCACGCCGACGGCCAGCTCGTCGACGATCACTTCTTCGATGGCGAGCCATGGCTCGTCGGCGTGGATCGGTTTGCGTCGGCCGGACGCTGGCCGGCCTTCGAGCTCGCGATCCTCGCTGCAGGGGACCTTCCGGTGTTCCTGGAGCCGGCGGCGCGAGGCCGCCTGGCCGGCGCATCGAGCAAGGCCGACCTGTGCAGCGCGCGCGCGGTGTGGTGGCGCACGAGGCGATTCGACCCAAGAAATGGAGATTGGCAATGATAGACGTCACGTGTAAGCGGCGCACTCTCTTGCGCCATCCAGGCATCCTCGGCTTCGCGGCGCTGGCGCTCGTCGGGCTGGGCGCGCCGCGGCCGGCGCACGCCGCCGACAAGGGCAGCCTGCTGATCTGGATCAACGGCGACAAGGGCTACGAGGGCATCGCCAAGATCGCCGAGAAGTTCACCAAGGACACCGGCGTCGCGGTCAAGGTGGAGCACCCCGAGAACGCGATCGACAAGTTCGAGCAGGCCACCGCCGCCGGCAAGGGGCCCGACATCTGGATCTGGCCCCACGACCGCGCCGGTAGCTGGATCACGGCCGGCCTCATCACGCCGGTCACGCCGTCGAAGAAGACCACCGCGGCGATCGATCCGCTGGCGTGGGGCGCCTGGAACATCGGAGGCAAGACCTGGGGCTATCCGCTGTCGATCGAGGCCGTCGCGCTGCTCTACAACAAGGCGCTGGTCCCGACGCCGCCGAAGACCTGGGAGGAGGTCGTCGCGATTCACAAGAAGCTCAAGGCCCAGAACAAGAGCGCCATCATGTGGTCGATGCTCGAGATCTACTACACGTATGGCCTGATCTCGGCCGGCGGTGGCTACGCGTTCAAGCGCAAGGCCGACGGGACCTACGATGCCAACGATATCGGCGTGAACAACGCCGGCGCGGTGAAGGGCATCGAGACGCTCGTGCGCATGATCAAGGACGGCGTCATCCCGCGAACGTCGAGCTACGCCGACGCCGAGGCCGGCATGAACGAAGGCAGGGTCGCGATGAGCTTCAATGGCCCGTGGGCCTGGAACAACCTCAAGAAGAGCAAGATCGACTTCGGCGTCGCGCCGTACCCCAAGGTCGATGGCAAGCAAGGCGGCCCGTTCGTCGGCGTGCTCGGAGCGATGATCAGCAGCGCCAGCCCCAACAAGGCACTGGCCAACGAGTTCCTGGAGAACTACCTGCTGTCGATGGACGGCCTGCGCGCGATGAACGCGCACGTGCCGCTGGGCGTTCCCGCCAACAAGGCATTCTTCGAGGAGCTCAAATCGGATCCGCTGATCGCCGGTACCATGGCTGCCGCGCGCTCCGGCTCGCTGATGCCCAACAACCCGGAGATGGCGCGCTTCTGGACCGTCATGCTCGCCGCGCTGCAGAACATCACCCAGGGCCGCGAGACCGTGAAAGAAGGCCTCGATCGCGCCGCCAAGCGCATCAAGGGCACCGAGTGATGCATGGAATGACCTGCGGTCGTACTCGACCGAAGGCCGTCGGTGAACAAGCGTAGCGCTCTCGGCACGGCGATGGCGGTCGTGGGTGCGCTGGCCCTGCTTGCGGCGCTCGCGCTGGTGGTGACGCTGCACGCGGCGCGCCAGCACGCGCTGGCCACCGTCGCGCTCGTGCTGATCGCCGTCGCGGTCGTGATCTACGTGTCGCCGCGGTTCTACGCCTGGCGCTACGTGTTGCCGAGCGCGCTGGCGGTGCTGTTCTTCCTCGCCGGGCCGATCGTCTATTCGTTCGGCATCAGCTTCACGAATTACAGCTCCAGCAACCTGCTCTCGTTCGAGCGCGCAACCGCGGTGCTGCTCGCCCGCACCGATGCCAGCGATGTGGGCCTGGACTTCCGGCTCTACGCCGCCGGCGACCGCTACCGCTTCGAATTCACCGCCGACGACGACGCGCGCTACGTATCCGATCCGGTCGCGCTCGGTCCGCCGCTCCATGTCGCGCTCCGGGCCGCGGATCCGAGCGCCCCCGAGGCCGGCGACCCGATCACCCTCAAGCAGGTGGTCGGGCTGCAATCCGAGCTGCAGCTCGTGGTCGCCGTGCTGCCCGACGGCACCGAGCTGCGACAGAGTAACCTCAGGCGCTTCATCGCGATGCGGCCCGCGTTCACCCGCAACGCCGACGGCACACTCACCGATACGGCCGACCGGTCGATCCTGCGCGCAGATCACGAGACCGGCTACTGGCGGCGCGCCGACGGCACGCGCGTCGAGCCCGGGTTCCGCACGTTCGTCGGCGTCGAGAACTACGAGCACATCTTCACCGACAAGCGGTTCTTTCAGCCCGTCCTGCGGGTGTTCGCGTGGACCGTGGCGTTCGCCGCGCTCAACACGCTGTTCACCTTCGGGATCGGAGTCGTGCTCTCGGCGCTCTTGAGCTGGGAGGCGCTGCGCTTCCGCAACCTCTTCCGGTTGATGCTGTTCATCCCCTATGCGGTGCCGGCGTTCATCTCGATCCCGGTGTTTCGCGGACTGTTCAACGAGAACCTCGGCGAGATCAACCTGCTGCTCGACCAGCTGTTCGGGATCCACCCCGGCTGGTTCTCCGACCCCACCCTCGC
>DATIPJ010001229.1:0-6697 GCA_035472155.1 Kofleriaceae bacterium | reverse complement strand
GCGCCTCCGGCGTGTCGCCCCGGGCTCCGCTCGGTCCGCTCATCGGCCATTTGTTCGTCTTACCACGCCGAGCGCGGCTCCTCCCACGTTACCGCGCTCACTCCGCGTCGGCGTTGGCGTCGACCCAGGTCGAGACCTTGTCCTTGACGCACGCCTCGAGTCCGCTCTCGGGCGGGCTGATATGGCAGCTCGAGACGTTGATGAACAGCTCCTTGCACGTCTCTTGGTAGCTGCCGGCGAGCTGCTCGCACTGCGCCAGGGTCTTGACGATCGGCTGCCCGGTCTTCTTGTCCTTGACCGGCTCGCCGGAGCCGTTGACCAGCGCGATCTGTGCGACGGTGATCACGGCGATCGACTGCTCGATGCCGCCATTGAGGTTCGCGACCACCCAGTCGGCGATCTTCTTGTTGGAGCACTTCTTCGGATCGGGGTCGGTCTTGCATGCGCTGACGTCGAAGAACAGTGCCTGGCAGACGTCCTTCTTGGCCTCGTCGTCGATCGCGGTGCACTCGGCGATGTGGCGGACCATCGGCTGGCCCTTGGCGTCCTTGAGCACCGTGCCGGCGGCGTCGACCAGCGTGATGTCCTTGACCGCGCGCCCCTCCTCGGCCGCCGAGTGGATCAGCGTCACCAGATTGCCGAGCGTACCGGTGCGCTCGGCCTCGGGCACGACGGTGAGCGCCGGGACGTAGGTGATCGTCAGCAGCGCGACGATCATCGTGACGAGGAACGGAATCGTCGCCCACATCACCTCGGTGATCGGCCGCCGGAACTTCACGCTGGTGATGAACAGGTTGAGCCCGACGGGCGGATGCAGGTAGCCGACCTCGAGGTTGAGCAGGAAGATGACGCCGAGGTGGTACGGATCGACGCCGTACGCTTTCGCGATCGGCCCGATCAGCGGCAGCACCACGACGATCGCCGAGAAGATGTCCATCACCGTGCCGACGATCAGCAGGATCAGATTGATCGCGAGCAGAAATACGATCTTCGACTCGACGGTCGACTGCGTCCACGCGACCAGCTTGCGCGGCACCTCGGCGGTGACCATGAAGTTGGTGAGCGCGGTCGACGCCAAGATGATGATGAAGATCGCGCCGACCATCGCCATCGCCTCGCGGCTGGTCGTCCACAGGACGCGCGGGTCGAGCGGCTTGCCCCACGCCACGCCGAGCCGGCCGAGCAGGCGCGACACGCCGACCTCGAGGACGATCGTGTAGACCACGGTGAGCGCGGCGACCTGCGGCAGGTCGAAGCCGATCGCGAGGCCGATGATCACGCCGAACGGGATGCACAGCTCGGGGAACGCGAGCGACCAGCTGACGACCAGCTCGCGGAAGTTGAACCGCTGGCGCGGCAGCTTCTTCATGATCGCGACGGTGACCGCGACCGCCGACAGCATGCCGACGAGCACCATGCCGGGGACGATGCCGGCGAACAGAAAGCGCCGCGTATCCCAGATCTCGGGCTCGAGGTTGGTGAGGCCGTAGACCGTGCCGTAGATGAACAGCGGCAGCGCGGGCGGGAACAGCAGGCCCACCGAGCCGGTGCCGGCGATGAGGCCCATCGAGAACCGCTCGGGGTAGCCCTGGCGCACGAGCGCCGGCATCAGCACGCCGCCGAGCGCGATGATCGTCACGCCCGAGGCGCCGGTGAACACGGTGAACAGCGCGCAGGTGCCGATGGTGACGATCGCCAGCCCGCCGGGCACCCAGCCGAGCGCCGCGTTGGCGAACCGCACCAGGCGATCCGCGGTGCCGGCCTCGGCGAGCAGATAGCCCGCGTAGATGAACAGCGGGATGGTCGACATCACCTGGACCTGATCGCCCAGGCCGACGTTGAGCATGTGCTCGACCATGCCGTCGAACTCCGACGAGAACTCGCGCGGGAGGCTGATCGCGCCGAGCGCCGCGGCGCCGAGCATGATGGTGAACAGCGGCGCGCCGCTGATGAACGCGATCGCAAGCAGGACGATGAGCAGCGTCATCATGGTCGTGTGCGGGGCTAGTGCCCCGACCTCGCTCGCTCGGGTGGCAGCTTGCCGCGCGCCAGGTAGTCGATGTCGATCACCATGTGCAGCACGGTGTGGACGATGATGAGGATCGCGCCGATCGGCATGAACGTGACGATCGTATGGGTCGACACGAGGTGCTCGCCGCTCTCCTCGCCCACAGTGTCGAGCTGATGCAGCCCCGATCGCACGAGCTGCGCGGCGCTCAGCACGGTGAACAGCGCGAGGATGACGCGCAGGATCAGCCGGCCGCGCGCGGGCAGCCGGCGCGACACCAGGTCCATCGATAGATGGCGCTGCTGGTGGGTCGCGAACACCGCGCCGATCATCGCGACCGAGAACGTGCCGCCGCGCACGATATCGAACCACCAGCGGCCCATGTGGTGGCCGATCACCCGGTCCGACAGGGCGGCGGCCGCCGCGGTCAAAACGACGGCGCCCAGCAGCACGAACAGCACGGCCTGCTCGGCGTTGCCGAGCGCGCGATCGGCTCGGCGCAGCCAGCTCGAGAGCGGCCCGTCGTCGGGGAACTGCGCCGGATCGGCGGGGTGGGTGGCCAGGCCTGCGGGGTCGGTCGGCGCGGTCTGCCGGCGGGTCGGCGGCATGTCGGCCTCGGCGGGCACGGCATCGGCCGCATCGTCGTCGGCAGCATCGCCCTTGGAGCCGTCACCGCCGGCTGGTGGAGTCACCGAGCCATGGTAAGGGGGCGCGCCCCGCCGCTTCAATCTACCGAAACGCCAAAAAGCTCACTTCGCGCCGGTACCCGGGGTCGGCGCGGCCGCGGTCTTGTGCTTCGCGCGGTACTCGTCGCGCGCGTCGAGCACCATCTTGAGCTCTTCCTTCGAATAGATCTTGCCTGCGAGCTCGTTCCACATCTCGGACGACTTCTTGGTGATCTCGTCGACCATGGCGATCGGCGTCTGGACCACAGTCACGCCCTTGCGGCTCATCGTGCCCTTGGCGTCCTCGTTGGCCTTGCGGATCACCCGGCGCAGCTTCTTGGCGTTGGCGCGGCTGATGTCCTCGACCGCCTTGGCGTCCTCGGCGCTGAGCTTCTTGAGCGAATCCAGCGAGACCACGGTGGCGCCGATCGCGAAGCTCGACGGCATCGACGTCATGTACTTCACCTTCGAGTACCACTGCAGCGCGACCGCCGCGAGCGGCGAGCCGTAGCACGCGTCGATCTTGCCCGAGGTCAGGTTGCCATCGACCTCGGGCACGCCCAGGGGCACGCCGTTCAGGCCCAGCTTCTTGAACATCGAGCCGACCAGCTGGTCATCGCCCCAGATCCACAGCTTCTGGTCGCGCAGGTCGGCCAGCTTCTCGACCTTCTTCTTGGACAGGAAGTAGATCCAGCCGACCTCGCCGCGGTCCTGCAGCCGGAAGCCCTTCTTCTCGAACTTCTTCTGGAAGTACGGCCAGAGCTTGTCGGCGACGTAGTCGAGCTCCTCGACGGTCTGGAACATGGTCGGCAGCTCGAGCACGCGGATCGACTCGTCGATCATCGACAGGCCGACCGCGGTGACCGCGGCGCCGTCGAGCTGGCCGAGCTTGATCTTGCGCACGAAGTCGCGCTCGTCGCCCTGCTGGCCGCCCTCGAAGTACTTGAGGGTGACCCGGCCGCCCGTCTTCTCCTTGATCTCGTTGGCCGCCTTGTCGAGCACCTCCATCCACGGGCTGCCCGAGGGGGCCAGCGTCGCAATGCGCAGCTCGGTGTTATCCGCGCGCGCCGCGCGACCGGCGCCCAGGGCGAGCAACCCCGCTGCGCACAGACCGAGGACCCGGAACAGTTTCGATTGCCGCGTCATTGGAAGAGCTCCTTTTCATGCGAGAGATAGCGGCGCGCCTTGCGGTGGGCCACCTCGTTGGCGAGCCGCTGCTCGGGCCACACCGAGGGCGGGGTCTCGAGCACTTGCTTCAGCTGTGCGTGAAAGAACTTGCGGTCGTTGGTCACGAAGCCGACCCGGTACCCCATGAGCACGCGCCCGAGCAGCAGCTTGCCGTCGGGGTGGTCCTTGTCGGCGGTGAGCTTGAGCGCGGTCTCGAACGAGGCCTTGGCCTTGCCCGGGTTGCCGCCGACCTGCACGCCGCCGACGCTGTAGATCATGCCGTACGCGATGTGGGGCAGAGCCGCGAGCTCCTTGCGCTCGGGCAGCTTGGCGCTGTCGAGCTCGAGCACGCGGTCGAGGATGACCCGCACCGTCGAGACGTACGCCAGCGTCTCCGCGCGGCCGAGGTTGTGGTTGACGATCGAGCCCAGCGCCAGCGCGGTCCACATCATCTGATCGCGCTTGTCCGAGCCGGTGTCCTTGGCGAGCTTGGCGACCGCGTCGGGAGCGCCGAACAGCTCGGTCTGCCATCGGTCGCCGAGCTGCTTGAGCGCGTAGTTGAGGCAGCGCGTGAAGATGCGGGTCGCCCGCGCGTTGTGATACTCGATGTCGTCGAGCTTCTTGGCGAACTTGGCGACTTCCCAGTCGTCCTCGACGAACCCCGCGCCGTACTGACAGTAGCCCTCGGTCAGGATGCCCATCAGATCTTCGTTGTCGGGGTCGACGATCCAGAAGCCCTCGATCGTCTTGAGCGCGCCGGGGATCGCGTCGTGCGCGAGCTGGTAGTCGGACTCCTGCTGGAGCGACGGCTGCGCGCGGACCAGGATCTTGGCCGTCGTTCCGACGGTGATCTTGCCGATATCGCAACCGAGGAGGCCTGGCGCGAGGACTGCGAGAACGACGGCGAGAGCACAGCGCATGGTCGAACGCTTCCCTTCTGACGACGATGCGGTCCCCACATTCATCGGGACGTATCGCATCGCGCGACCGTAAGTCACTGAAAGGCGAGAGTCAATCGCCGCCCCATGGTCGTTTTCTGATCGCGCGGTCCGCCCGGAGGCCGCCGCTGCACGATGGTACAGTGGGCGCGATGCTGTCCGCACTACGCACGTGCGCAATGTGGCTGTGTGCGCTGGCGGCGGCATGCGATGCGCGCATGGGGACGATGCACCATCGCCGCGATCCGGGCGCGCTGGTGGTCGCGCAGGCGGCCGACATCTCCGGGCTCGACCTCGTGCGGGTGAGCGACAGCGAGTCGATCGAGGTCGGCGAGATCCTGTTCGAGGGGCTCGTGAAGTGGCGACCGGGCACGACCGACGTCGAGCCTGCGCTGGCGATGTCATGGCAGGTGTCGCCCGACGCGCTGCGCTGGACGTTCGAGCTTCGCCGCGGCGTGGTGTTTCACGACGGCACGCCGCTCGACGCCGACGCCGTGGTCGGCTCGTTCGAGCGCGTGATCGACGCGGGCCACCCGAGCTACCTGCGCGGCGACGACGCGCTGTACTGGCGCACGCTGCTCAAGGATCTCCGGCGGGTGACGGCGCGCGGCCCCACCACCGTCGAGCTCGAGATCGCGCGGCCGTACGCGCCGCTGCTCGGCCAGCTCGCGATGTTCCCGATCGTGTCGCCCGCGGCGGTGCGGCGCTGGCGCGACGACTTCCGCCTGCACCCGGCGGGCACCGGCGCGTTCGCGTTCGAGAGCTGGGACGCGGGCGACCAGGTCGTGGTCAAGCGCTTCGACCGCTACTGGGGCGCGCGCCCGGCGCTCGAGCGCATCGTGTTCCGCGTCGTGATCGACGCGCGCCAGCGCCTGGTGGATCTACAGTCGGGCTCGGTCGATCTCGCAGCGGCGATCCTGCCCGACGAGCAATCGTTCGTCGAGCTCCACCCCGACCTCGTGCTGCACCACATGGCGAGCCATGACGTCAGCTACCTGGCGTTCAACCTGTCGCGCGCGGGCTTCGCCGACCGCCGGGTGCGCCGCGCCGTGAGCCACGCGATCAACAAGGAGCCGATCGTCAAGCTCGCGTACCAGGGGCGCGCGATCGCGGCCGAGACGCCGCTGCCGCCCGGTGAATGGGGCTATCATGTGCCCGCCATCCGCTACGGCTACGAACCCGCGACCGCGAAGCGGCTGCTCGACGAGGCGATCGCCGACCGGGCATTCGATCCGAGCCGGGTCTACAAGCTCTACGCGCCGACCACGCCGCGCCCATATCTGGCGCAGCCGGAGCGCATCGCGCGCTACCTGCAGGCGGCGATGGCGCAGCTCGGCGTGCGCACCGAGCTCGTGCTGCAGCCGGTCGCGCTGCATCGCCTGTCGGTCGCGCGCGGCGAGCACGATCTGGCGCTGTTTGGCTGGATCAGCGAAACCGGGGACCCCGACAATCTGCTCTACGTGCTGCTCCACAGCGACAACGCGACCCCGGGCTCGGCGCAGAACATCGCGTTCTATCGCAGCCCGGTCGTCGACGAGCTGCTGTCGCGGGCGCAGACTGCGACCGACCAGGAGGCGCGCGGCCGGCTCTACGCCGAGGTGCTCGAGATCGTCGCGCAGGATGCGCCGTGGGTGCCGCTCGTGCACTCCGAGCTGGTGGTCGCGGCGCGCGCCGAGCTCGAGGGCGTGCGGCTGACGCCGTTCGGGCACCCGCTGTACCCGCTGATCCGTCGCCGGGGGATGCGGTGAGCGCTGCGCCTGACCTGCGCCTGCGGCTGCGCACCAAGCTGGTGGTCGCGATGGCGTTCGCGGCGCTCGTGCCGGTGCTCGTCGTCGCGCTGCTCGCGACCGGCGTGATCCTGTCGAGCCTCGAGACCAGCCTGCGTGAGGACGCCGATCGCCAGCTCGGGGTCGGCCTCA
>DATIPJ010001228.1:0-5536 GCA_035472155.1 Kofleriaceae bacterium | reverse complement strand
AGCGGCTGATCCACACGAGCGACGACCACAAGGACGCGGTCACCGCCCAGGTCGGCATCTTCCACCACGGCGAGCGGATCAACACCGTCTATCCAGCGAAGTGGGACTATCACAAGGGCGAGGGCCAGGCGACGACGGAGGTCGCGATCACGGTGCGCGGCGGCCTGCTCTCGGCGTCGCCCACCGAGTGGTGGGGCGTGCTCAACCAGCACCAGCTCAATGAAGCGGCCGGCGAGGATGTCTACGTCGTGCTGACCGGCTTCGATCTCGACTCCGGCCTGGCGAACCTGCGCATCTATTTGAAGCCACACATCCTCTGGGTGTGGGTCGGCTTCTTGATCCTGGCGTTCGGCACGCTGGTCTGCCTGATCCCACAGGGCGTCGTCGACCGGATGTCGCGGCCGCGGATGACGCGGCTCGGGCGCGCCGCGGATCTCGGCCTGGTCCTGCTCATCGCGGGCGGCGTGATCGCCGGGCTCGCGCAGCAGGCGCACGGGGCATCGCCGCCGACCGAGCACGTCCAGCCCGGGATGGGCATGGGCGATGCCGGCACCGGCTATGCCGCGATGAACCGACCGAGCAACGCGACCGAAGAGCGCTCGATGAAGGAGCTGCTCTGCGTGTGCGGCGGCTGCCAGCGCGAGAGCGTGTTCGACTGCAAGTGCCCGACGGCTGCGCAGCTGCGCCGGCAGGTCATGGACTTCCTCGGCAAGGTCGACGTCAAGGGCCAGCCGCTGTTCAACCTGACGACGACGCACGGCCGCGACGTGGCCTACGAATCGGTGCTCGACTTCTTCGTGAAGACGTACGGCGGCGAGCAGGTGCTGTCGACGCCGCGCACCACGTTCTCGTGGCTCCTGCCGTCGGTCGCCGTGATCGGCGGCCTCGGGCTCCTGGTCGTGGCGGGCCGGCGCTGGGTCGGTCGCGGCTCGGCGGTGGCGGCGACGGCGGCGGGCCCGGCGGTGGTCGCCCCCGAAGACGACGT
Source organism: Kofleriaceae bacterium (assembly GCA_035472155.1). Taxonomy (GTDB): domain Bacteria; phylum Myxococcota_A; class Polyangia; order Haliangiales; family Haliangiaceae; genus JABFXX01. The sequence continues at coordinate 4,551 of DATIPJ010001228.1, read as the reverse complement.
GTACGCCGAGAAGCTCGACGACGAGCTCGCGGACACCGACTGATTTGCCATGACGGATCGAGACACGATGCGATGGGTCTGGCGCGGCAGCGCTCTGGCCGTGCTGTTCGTCGGCTGGGTGTTCATCGCCTGGCAGAACCACTTCCACATCTCCGCGCCCCTGGTGATGGTCTGCCTCGCGTTCCTCGCGGTGGTCGCGACGGTCTACAACCTGTGGCGCACCGGCGCCGCGGCGGTCAGCACCGTCGACGACGGCGTCGACTCGACGTGGGCCAAGCCCGCGGGCCAGCTCGGCGAGCTCGAGCGCGAGAAGCGCACGCTGCTCAAGGCGATCAAGGAGGCCGAGTTCGATCACCAGATGGGCAAGCTGTCCAAGCACGATGCCGAGGAGATGATCCGCGTGTATCGCGCGCGGGCGATCGAGGTGATCAAGGACATCGATCACCTCGGCCTCGGCGCCGCGGGCACGCCGCGCGAGCAGATCATGCGCGAGGTGCGCGCGCGGCTCGAGCTCGACGCCAAGGCGAGCAAGAAGGGCGACGCCAAGCGCGCGGTCGCCGATGGCGCCAAGGAGGCCAAGGAAAAGGCCCCCGGGAAGAAGGCCAAGGACAAGGCGGCGGCCGCGGGCAAGCAGGCGAGTGCCGACGAGGCGCGCGCAGACAGCGGTGCAGAGAAGGCCGGCGTGGCAGATCACGCCGCGGCGAAGGGTGGCGTGGCTGCAGATGCTGCGGCGGCGAAGGCCGCGAGCGCCAACAAGGCGAACACCGCGAACGATGCGGACGACGCCGCGAGCGATGCCGCACCGACGGGGGCGGCCTCGCTCGACGACGAAGAGATGAACGCTGACAGCACGACCGCGGTCGATCCGGCCCGTGATCACCGCGCGAAAGAGGCAACGCCATGATCGTTCGACGTTTTCAGGCGGGCCTGCTCGCGCCGATGCTCGTATCGCTCGCTGCCGTGGGCGCCGTCGCGGTCGTCGCGACGCCGGCGGCCGCGCAGATCGCCGCTGCGCTCGGCAAGCCGCTGCCGTCACCCGATCTCTCGGTCGGCACGGTCAGCGTGCGCGTGGTCGCCGGCAGCGCGGCCTCGCCCGTGGTCGGCACCGACGTGACCCTGATCGTCAACGACACGCCGCGCGTCGCGCGCACCGATTCGGCGGGGCGCGCCACGTTCCCGGGGTTGCCGGCCGGCGCGACCGTCGTCGCCAAGGTCGTCAACGAGGACAAGGAAGAGAAGGTCTCCGAGGCATTCCAGATCCCCGACGCCGGCGGCATGCGCGTGATGCTCACGACCAAGCCGTGGCAGGCGGGCGCGAGTGGCGCGCCGCCGTTCGCCGGCGGTGGCGCGGGCATGCCCAACCCGCGGCAGCTCAGCGGCGAGGCGCGCCCCGAACAGGGCGACGCTCCGGGCACGATCACCGTGCGCGTCACCTACGATGACTTGAAGGACACGCCCGAGGGCGTGCCGGTGGTGCTGGTCGGCTACGCCGCCGACGACAGCGTCTCGTACCAGGTGCTCAAGACCGACAAGGCAGGGCGCGCACAGTTCACCGGTCTCGATCGCAGCAGCGGCACGTCGTACTTCGCGATGACGCAGCTGCCGCGCAATGGCGGGATCGATCGCATGACGTCGGCGCCGATGGTCCTCGAGTCACAGGTCGGCGTGCGGGTGATCCTGTCGGGCGAGAAGCGCGACTCGAAGGCGCCGCCGGTCGACGACCTCGCCAAGATGGACGCTCCGATCCCGACCGAGCCGGGCAAGGTGCGCGTCGTGATCGAGGGCATCGCCGACCTGAGCTCGCGCGTGACGCTGGTCGACGCCGAGACCAAGAAGCTGATCGGCGAGGCCAAGCCCGAGGCGGCGCCGCCCGATCCGTCGCGCGTGCAGGGCGGCTCGCAGTTCAACCCCGACGCCAAGCTGCCCGCGGGCACGCTCGACGTCGAGGTCACCGGCGGCCCGGGTCAGACCCAGGGCCCGCTCAAGGACATCGAGGTCCGCGTGCTCCCGGCGTCGAGCAAGGACGACGCGGGTGGGCTCGCGTCGGTGACCGGCCCCGACGGCACGGTGCGGATCGCGCTCAAGGTGACCGAGCCCGTGCGCGCGATGTTCACGATCAACGGCCGGTCGCTCGGCTCGCAGCCCTTCGATCTCGGAAAGACCGGCGGCAAGCTGTCGATCCGGGCCAACTGGCCGGAGAGCGGTCGGCCCGAGGCGCAGCTCGATGTGGGGTCGATGGCCGGCCGCGTGGTGTACGCAGAGGTCGGCTTCATGAAGCAGCACTACCGCTCGATGCCGTTCCAGCTCGTCGAGGGTGGCGGCTCGAAGATCTCGGTGTTTGCGTATCCGCGCGTGATGTTCCGGTTCCAGATCCACAGCTTCGTCGAAGATCAGCTGCTCGCCGCGCAGGGCCGGTTCGAGATCACCAACTACGCATGGGCGCCGTATCGCGCGAGCGCCGATGGCCTGGTCATCCCGCTGCCGAGCGGCTTCAAGGGCGGCGTGGTGTTCGACCCCGATCAGAACGAAGTGGCGGTCGCCGCCGGCGAGGGCTTCCGCATCGTGCGGCCGATCCCGCCCGGCGGGCGCGCGTTCCACGGCGGGTTCTCGCTGCCCGTCGATGGCGGCAAGGCCGACTGGGCGCTCGACCTGCCGTACGGCGCGTACGACAGCGAGCTCGACATCCGGCAGACCCCGGGCCTCAAGGTCAACACGCCAGCCAACGTCAAGGGCGAGCTGCGGACGATCCCGCAGGGCACGTTCTACGTGATCGACCCGATCACGATCCTGCCCAAGCAGTCGATGACGATGTCGGTCGAGGGACTGCCGTCGCCGCCTGCGTGGCGGGCCTGGATGCAGCGCATCATCGGTGTGCTGGTCGTCGCGCTCATGCTGGGTGGCGTGGCGTACGCGCTGTTCGGAAAGCGCGGGCCGGCGGCCGCGGCAGCGACTGCCGACCGCGAGGCTCGCCGCCAGCGCTTGCTCGACGAGCTGGTCCAGCTCGAGAAGAGCGGCGGCAGTGCCAAGCGCCGCGAGCAGCTGGTCCGCGAGCTCGAAGAGCTCTGGCTCTAGTCGAGGCTGCGTGGCGGCGCTCGATCAGGTCCAGATCCGGAAGGTCGGCAAGCGCTTCGGCAGCGAGCGCGCGCTCGCCAGCGTGACGCTCGACCTCGCAGCCGGCTCGATGTGCGCGCTCCTCGGCCACAACGGCGCGGGCAAGACCACGCTGCTCGGCATCGTGTCGACGCTGGTCAGGCCCACGGGCGGCACCGTCGAGTACCGCGCCCAGGGCCAGGCGGTGACCGGCGGCGAGGTCCGGCGCCAGATCGGCCTGCTCGCCCACAGCTCGTTGTGCTACGGCGAGCTGACCGCGCGCGAGAACCTCGAGCTCGCCGCGGGCCTGTACGACGCCGACGGCAGCGCGCGGACGATCGACGCCGTGCTCGACCGGGTCGGCCTCGAGCCCCGGGCGCGCGACCGCGCGGCGCGGACCTACTCGCGCGGCATGCTGCAGCGGCTGGCGCTCGCCCGCGCGCTGCTCACCCGGCCGTCGCTGCTGTTGCTCGACGAGCCGTTCACCGGCCTGGACCGCGACGGCGCGCTCGCCCTCGGCGCCGAGCTGGGCGTGCTGCGCGACGCCGGCGCCATCGTCGTGGTCGTCACCCACGACCTCGAGGCGATCGCGGGCAAGACCGACCACGTGGCGATCCTGCGCCGCGGCCAGCTGGTATGCGAGGAGCGCGGCACGTACAACTACGAGCAGCTCAAGGACCTCTACCATCGCCACGCGAACTGACGGCGCCCCGTGCAAGCATCGACCCGCACCCGACCCAGCTCCGGCGCCCCCGGCAACGATGCCCCCGGCAACGACGTCGCCGGTGCCGGCGCCGCGCCGCGTCCCAGCTCGGGGATGAGCGCGCTGGTCCGCCAGGCGGCGCGCGTGGCCGGCAAGGACCTGCGGATCGAGCTGCGCAGCCGCGAGATCCTCTACACGATGGTGTTCTTCGGCGCGCTGCTCGTCGTGATCTTCTCGTTCGCGTTCCCGCGCGACGAGCGCGCGGTGCGCGGCTCGGTGCCCGGCATGCTGTGGACCGCGATCGCGTTCGCCGGCACGATCGGCCTGGGCCGCGCGTTCGATCGCGAGCGCGAGAACGACACCATGCGCGCGCTCCTGCTCTCGCCGGTGCCGCGGCTGGCCGTCTTCCTCGGCAAGGCGATCGCGACCTCTCTGCTCGTGCTCTCGGTCGCCGCGGTGTGCGCGCCGCTGCTCGCGATCTTTCTCAACGTGCACCTGTTCGAGTACCCGGGCCCGATGGTGCTCATCATCGTGCTCGGCGCGATCGGCTTCTCGGTGGTCGGCTCGGTGTTCGCCGCGACCCTGCTCAAGGTGCGCTCGCGCGACGTTCTGCTGCCGGTCGTCCTGTACCCGCTGCTGGTGCCGCTGTTCGTCGCGGGCACCAAGACCACGGCCGCGCTGGTCCAGGTTCACCCGAATGTCGAAGCGGCCTGGTACTGGATTCGCTTCCTCGGAATCTACGACGCCGCATTCCTGGT
>DATIPJ010001227.1:0-4057 GCA_035472155.1 Kofleriaceae bacterium | reverse complement strand
TTCGATAAAGATCGACGCCCTCCGAGGCGTTCGATCGGAGTCACCTGTCCACGTGCGAAGGCGACAGATGCGCGTGAAAACCGCCATCGATCGCGCGGACGGCAGAAGAATGCCGCCCGCACCTACGCATTGCTCCCCTGGGGTCAGCGGCACGCGCGCCGCGTGATTCACCCGCGCTCACGAATAACAGAGATTCTTCGCAATGGAATACCGCAATCCAGCGCGCACCCAGATTGCCCGCGATTGCCTACCACCCACTGGCGATCGCCACACCGGTTGGTAACGACTAGCGTCGCGGCAGTGTCAGCACAAAGGAGGCGCCGCCGCCGGGTGCCGGGCGGTAGGCGAGATCGCCGCCCATCGCGCGCGCGAGCGATTGCGACAGCGCGAGCCCGAGCCCCAGTCCGGCGGGGCCATCGGCGGTGACGCCGCGGGCGAACGCCTGGAACAGGCGCGCCTGCGCAGGCGATGCGATCCCCGGCCCGCGGTCCGAGACCACGACCTCGATGGCGCCCGCCGGATCGGCGGCGTCCGGCGCTTCGCGCGCCGCAAGCGTGATCGTGCGATCGCCGGCACCGCGGCTGTACTTCTCGGCGTTGTCGAGCAGGTTGCCGACGATGCGCGCCAGGGCGTCGCGATCGAAGCGCGCCGACAGCTCGGGCGCGACGTCGAGCGCGAGCGCGGCGCCGGTGCGCTCGAGGGCCGGCCCGGCGCGCTCGGCGAGCTCGCGCAGCGCATCGTCCAGCGCACCCACCGCGGGCTCGATCGTCAGGTTGCCGCGCTCGAGCTGCGAGAACCCGAGCACGTTGGCCACGACGCGGCCCAGCCGCGACGCCTCCTCGCTCATCCGGCGCGCGTAGTCGCGCATCTTGCCCGGATCGCCGAGGCCGTCGGCGAGCATGTCGCCGTACAGCTGCAGGCCGGCGAGCGGCGTGCGCAGCTCGTGCGCAGCGGCGGCGGCAAACTGACTGCGCTCGCGGGCGAGCCGCTCGGCGCGCGCGACCAGCAGCACGACCAGCAGCGCTGCGAGGATCGCGATCGCCGACGCCGCGACGAACCGTGCCACGAACCCGCGCGCCAGCGCATGGGCGTCGGCGGCCGCGGCGGTCAGCGCGAGCGGGTTGGGCGCCACCTCGATGTGCCACCCCGGGACGATCTCGGCCGGCGCGCTATCGCCGGTGCGCAGCTCGGCCACGGCGTCGCCGGCGCGGTTCGCCAGCCAGCTGGTGAGCGCGGCGCGATCGACCACGAAGCCCTGCACGAGCTTGCCATCGGGCGTCTCGATCTGGCGCACCGCCACCATCGTCGGCTGCCCGCCGAACGACAGCGTGCGCCACTCGAGCGGCGACACCGTGATCGCGACCGGCGCCGCTGGCGCGCGCGATGCGGGCGGTGACGATGTGCGCGGCGCGGGCGGCGCCGGTGTTCGCGGCGCGGGCGGCGCCGGTGTTCGCGGCGCGGCCGGCGCCGGTGTTCGCGGCGCGGATGACGCCGGTGTACGCGGCGCGGGCGGAACCAACGGGGCCGGCGCGGGCGGAACCGGTGTGCGCGGCGCGGCCGGCGCGGGTTGCGCGCCCGGTGAGATGTCCTCCTCCTGCTCCTCGGCCTGCGGCGGGCTCGCGAGCTTCTGGTTCTTGTAGACCTCGTTCGAGAACGAGTTTTGCGCGTAGATGCTCGGGTCGAGCTCCACCACCTTCGTCGGCTTCTTCTGGACCATGACCTCGACGTGGTCGCTGACTTGCGGCGGCGCGGCCTTCACCTTCGGCCGAGGCGTCGCAGCGGCGACCCGTGGCGCGGTGCTCGCGACCAGCGGCGCGGCGCTCGCCACCACGGGCGCGTCGCTCGGGGCCAGCGGCCCGCCGAGGCTGCGCGCGACCTCGTCGCGAAACCGCCGGTGGTCCGCCAGCCGCGTCGGCTCCGACAGCTCTGGCAGCTCGTCGTTGATCGCCGGCGTCGTGGTGCGCCCGTGGGCATCGAGCTGGAAGTAGCCGAGCACCAGCGGGTCGCGTTCGGCGACCAGCGGCGAGGGCGCCACGCTGAGCCCCGCCGACGCGCGCGGGTCGTGAAACAGGTTCTGGTAGTGAAAGTACGGCCGCTCGACCTCGCGCGACATCAGCGCCGCGAGCTCGCCGCGCAGATCGTGCGCCAGATCAGCGCCGCGCTGCTCCGCGGCGAGCCGGGGCGCGTCGCGCGCCGCGCGCTGCCGGCCGCGCATCTCCGACCAGCCCGAGGCGAACCACGCCGCGAGCAGCGCGCCGGTCAGCACCGCGAGCAGCCCCGCGGCGACCACCGCGCGCGGCACGGCCCTTTGCCGCGGGCCCGGCCGCACGCGCCCCGCGCCGGAGCTCACCGCGCCAATCTCCATGCGTACCCGGCGCCCTTGACCGAGACGATCACCGTCGGCCGCGCCGGGTCGGCCTCGAGCTTCTTGCGCAGCACGGCGATCGCCATGTCGACCGCGCGCGTCTGCAGATCGCCGCGCTGCCCGAAAACCTGCTCGAGCAGCTCGGCGCGCGACACCACGCGGCCCGAGTGGCGGTGCAGCCAGCGCACGATGCCGACCTCGCGCGGCGTGAGCGCCACCTGCGCGCCCCCGCGCACCACGAGCATGCGCGCCAGATCGATCACCGCGCCGTCGACCTGCACCTCGTCGAGCGACGGCTCGGCCGGCGCGCGCCGCCCGAGCGCGCGGACCCGCGCCAGCAGCTCGCGCGCCGAGAACGGCTTGGTCACGTAATCGTCGGCGCCCTCCATCAGCCCGCGCACCTTGTCGTCCTCGGAGCCGCGCGCCGTCAGCATCAGGATCGGCATGCCGGGCCGCGCCGACCGCAGCTGCCGGCAGACCTCCATGCCCGACAGCCGCGGCAGCATCAGATCGAGCAGCACCAGCTCGAACGGATCGCGCAGCCCGGTCTCCACCGCCGCCGCGCCATCGCCGACCGCGACCACCTGGTGGCCATCGCCGCTCAGAAGGTCGACGATGCCCTCGCGCAGGCTGGCTTCGTCTTCGACCACGAGGATGCGCACCGATCGATTGTGCCATCTCGCTGCGTAAGGCGAATGTAAGGTCGGCCCTTACGCAGCGGGCGCAATCTTGCTCGCAGATTGGCGCCGTCGCCTCCGGGTTGCGTATACTGTCGACGATGCATCGACGCTGGTGGGTCGCGCTGGTGACGAGCGCTCTTGCGTCGTCGCCCGCCGCGGCCGACCCGACCGAGCTCGGCGCCTTCTTCGGCCCGCGCCTGTTCTCCGACAGCTCGCAGCTCGGCTACATCGACGATGCGCCCGCACACCCGGCGCTCCAGAACGGCATCGCCTTCGGCGCCCGCGTCGCGCGCCCGTTCCTGCCCTGGCTCGTCCCCGAGCTCGAGCTCGGGATGTCGCCGACCAGCACCACCGCGGTCGGCGGCGCCCGATCGGCCAGCGTGTTCTGGTTCGAGCCGCGCCTCCACCTGCGGTTCGAGCTGTGGCCCAACCTCATGGTGCGGCCGTTCGTCGTCGTCGGCGGCGGCTCACCGATCGCCCTCTCGACCGCGCAGCGCACGTTCTCGACCGCCATCATCGGCGACGGCTACGTCGGCGGCGGCATCCGGTTCGACACCCACAAGGGCTTCGCCCTGCGGTTCGACGCCCGCCTCGCGATCCTCCCCTCGCACCGCGGCTCGAGCCTCGCCGCCACCAGCGAGCTCGACTTCGGCTTCGGCCTCGAATTCCACGTCGGCGAGCCGCGCCGCCGCACCGCCGGCGAGCGCCTCGCCCAGACCGCCGCGCCGCCCGACCGCGACGGCGATGGCATCCCCGACGCGCAGGACGCGTGCCCCGACCGCCCCGAGGACATCGACGGCTTCGAAGACGCCGACGGCTGCCCCGACATCGACAACGACCTCGACCGCGTGCTCGACATCGCCGACAAATGCCCCAACGTCCCCGAGACCTACAACGGCTTCGAGGATGACGACGGCTGCCCCGACACCGTGCCCCCCGACGTCGACGCCCTGCGCGGCACGATCGAGGGCTTCATCACCGCGTGCTGGGACATCGGCCTGGAGATCGGCTC
>DATIPJ010001226.1:0-6415 GCA_035472155.1 Kofleriaceae bacterium | reverse complement strand
GCTCACCGAGCTCGTGCGCTCGGGTGCGATCACCGAGAGCGCCAAGCAGAAGGCATCGCTCGACGGCGTCGAGTACGTCGCGGCGGCGGTCAAGATGCCGCGCAGCTCGACGCGCAAGCTGCCCGCCGACTATCCGCCGGTCACCGCGGGCGCAGTCGTCCTCGCGCCGATCTCCGATCCGAGCAACACGGCCGCGACGGTGAAGCTGTTCATCGCGCTGCTCGGCGGCGGCGCGCTCGCGATCGCGCTGCTCGGCCTCTACCTGTCGCATCGCCGGCTGCTCGCGCAGGTCGATCAGATCGAGCAGGGCGTCACCGACATCATCAACGGCAACGTCGATCGCACGTTCCGCCCGGTCGGCCTCGAGCTCGACGGCCTCGCCAACGGCCTCAACGTCATGCTCGCGCGCCTGCTCGGCCGCCCCGAGCCGGGCGAGGAGGAGTTCGACGAGGAGGGCAATCAGATCATCCAGGGCCGGGTCGAGTTCGACGAGGGCGACGGCGGCGCCGCCCCCGCGCCCGACCCCGAGCTCGCCGCGCTCGCGCAGGAATCGGAGCCCGACTACTACAAGCGGGTCTACACCGAGTACCTGGCGGCCCGGCGCGCCGCGGGCAGCCCCGACGAAGTCTCGTTCGAGAACTTCATCGCCAAGCTCAAGGTCAACGAGGGCAAGCTCAAGGCGCAGTACCAGTGCCGCGCGGTGCGCTTCCGGGTCGTGATGAAGGATGGCAAGGTCACGCTCAAACCCGTGCCGATCTTTGCGTAAGGACTCACGATGACCGTACAGACGGGCCTTGCGCGGCTGGCGAGCGAAGGCAGCCCGGTCCTGAGCGGCCGGCGCGTCGGCCTTCTGGTCAACGCAACCGCGGTCGACACCGAGCTGCGACACGCGATCGATGTTCTGCGCGCGCGCCCCGATCTCAAGATCACCGCGTTGTTCGGCCCCGAGCACGGCGTGCGCGGCGACGCCCAGGACATGATCTCGGTCGACGCCGCGCGCGACGCCCACAGCGATCTGCCGATCCACAGCCTGTACGGCGAGACCCTCGCGTCGCTGTCGCCGACCGCGGCGATGCTCGACGAGATCGACGTCATGGTCTACGACATTCAGGACGTCGGCAGCCGCTACTACACGTTCGTGTGGACCATGGTGCTCGCGATGCGCGCCTGCGCCGCGGCGGGCAAGGCGTTCTGCGTGCTCGACCGGCCCAATCCGCTCGACGGCATGCACATCGAGGGCGGGGCGATCGCCCCGGGCTACGAGTCCTTCGTCGGCCTGGTGTCGTGCCCGAACCGCCACGGCTTCACCGCCGGCGAGATCGCGCGCTGGCGGCACGCCGTCGAGAAGCTCGACCTCGACCTCGCCGTCATCAGCATGCAGGGCTGGCAGCGCGACATGCGCTTCGATCACACGGGCCTGCCGTGGGTCCTGCCGTCGCCCAACATGCCGACGACCGACACCGCGCTGGTCTATCCCGGCATGTGCCTGGTCGAGGGCACCGAGCTGAGCGAGGGCCGCGGCACCACGCGCCCGTTCGAGCTCGCAGGCGCGCCGTATCTCGATGGCCACCGGCTCGCGGCCGACCTGGCGGCGATGGAGCTCCCGGGCGTCAAGCTCCGGCCCGCGGTGTTCACGCCGATGTTCCAGAAGCATCACCCCAAGCCGTGCGGCGGCGTGCAGCTCCATGTCACCAACCCCGAGACCTTCCGGCCGTACCTGACCGGCGTGGCCTTCCTCAAGGCCTGCTACGACCAGTCGCCGGCCTCGTTCCGCTGGCGCGAGAAGGCCTACGAGTTCGTCGACAAGATCCCCGCGATCGACCTCCTGGCGGGCGGCGACGCCCTGCGCAAGGGCATCGAGGCGGGCGCGCCGCTGGCCGAGCTGTCCGCGCGCTGGCCGCGCGACGAGGGTGACTTCGCGGCCGAGCGCGCCGATTATCTGCTCTACGAATGACCCGGGTCGCCCTGTTCGGCGGCAGCTTCAACCCGCCGCATGTCGCGCACCAGCTGGTGGCACTCTACGTGCTGGAGACCCAGCCGGTCGACGAGCTGTGGTTCGTGCCCACCTACGCGCACCCGTTCGGCAAGCAGCTCGTGCCCTTCGAGCACCGGATCGCGATGTGCGAGCTGGCCGCCGCGCCGCTCGGGCCGCGCGTCCGGGTCAGCCGCGCCGAGGCCGAGCTCGCCCAGCGCCCGGGCTTCGTCGCCAGCCACACCCTGGACCTGGTCGAGTGGATCGCCGCCCAGGGCCACGCGCTGCGCCTCGTGGTCGGCACCGACATTCTCGGTGAGGCCGAGCACTGGCACCGCTGGGACGACGTCATCGCCCGGGCGCCCCTCATCGTCATCGGCCGCGCCGGCCACCCGCTCCCCCCCGGGAGCGTTGCGACCGGGGTCACGATGCCCGAGGTCTCGGCGACGCGTGTACGCGATTTGCTCGCCCACAGCGGGCCGGACGTGACCGGGCTAGTGCCGCGTAGCGTGTTGGGGTATATCGCCGAGCACCACCTCTACCAGCCGTGACCGCTCGCAATCCCACCACATTCATCGTCGGCGCTGGCCCGGTCGCGACCGCGCTCGCCGGCGCGCTCCGCCTGGGCGGCGTTCCGGTCCTCGGGCTCTGGGCGCGGCGGGCGGCCCCGGCGCGCCTGGCCGGCTCCATCGCCGGCGTCGCTGCATTCTCCTCGGCGCCGCCCGACCTGCTCCTCGAGACCGAGGTCGTGATCCTCGCCGTGCGCGACCAGGTCATCACCGAGGTCGCCCAGATGCTGCTGGGCACCGGCCTCATCAACACGCGCCACGTGCTGCTCCACTGCGCGGGCGCGGCCTCGGCCAAGGAGCTGCTCGGCCCGGTCGCCGGCAAGGTCGCCGGCGTCGGCACGCTGCACCCGCTGTCGGCGATCGCAGACGGCAAGATCTCGATGCGCGCGCTCAAGGGCACGGTGTTCGGCGTCGAGGGCGACGAGGTCGGCCGCACCACCGCCGGCAAGCTGGTCGCTGCGATCAGCGGCATCGTGCTGCCGCTCGACGGCACGCAGATGGCCACCTATCACGCGGCCGCCGCGCTCGCCTCCAATTACATCGTCGCGGCGATCGACGCCGCGGCCGCGGTCCTCGCTGCGACCGGCGTCGCGCCCGACAAGGCGGCGCAGGCGCTCATCCCGCTCGCCGAGGGCGCGCTGCGCAACATCGCCGCCCACGGCACCACCGGCGGGCTCACCGGGCCGGTTCGCCGCGGCGACCTGGCGACGGTCTCGCGCCACCTCGACGCGATCCGCGATCGCCCGGAGCTCGCCGAGATCTATCGCGTGCTCGCCCGCCGCGCGGTCGAGATCGCCGCGCGCATCGACGGCCGCGACGCGCCGGATCGCGCCGCCCTCGATGCGATTCGCGCATTGATCAGCGGATGACGCGCTGCTCGACGGATGGCGCTCGCGCTCCGTGAGCCGCCCCTGCTGCGCGAAGTGACCGAGCACCCAGAGGCGCCGCTCCACCCCGCCGCTGCTCACGGCTTGGTGGTCGACTCCTACACGCACCGTCGGCTAAGATCGATGGACATGATCCTGCGCACGTCCTCTGTCGCCTCCGCCGCCTTGGTCGGCTTGGTCGCGCTCGTCCTGGGCGCCGGCGCCGCCGCTGCCCAGAGCCCGAATCAGGCGTTCTCCGGCCGCATCATGATGAGCAGCAAGCGGTTCCCGCAGCAGGCCAGGAGCCCCTCGGCGTACACCGCCGCGATCCGCAAGCAGGCCCAGACCAGCTTCGTCGAGGCCAAGGATACGCACACCTGGAGGATCTTCTTCGCGGGCTTCCTGAAGACGCCGCTCAACGACCTCGAGTACGTCATCAAGGTCTACGACGTCACCGGCAAGGGCCAGCAGCTCCTGGTCTCGTTCGATCAGTTCACCAACGAGCGCGGCCAGCAGACCATCGTCTCCAACATGACGCTCGACAAGAAGCAGGTCGGCGTCAACAAGGAGCTGCTGATGACGATGGAGAACAAGGGCAAGATCCTCGCGTCGAGCCGGTTCAAGATCCTCGGCGAGGGCGAGCACTACACCGGCAAGGTCGACTTCTCCGAGGAAGAGGCCAGCGGCAAGAAGGGCGACGACTGACCTCCGTCGTCCCGGCTCAGGGGACGACGTCGAGCTCGATCGTCGAGACGGTCTGCGTCTCCGACGGGAAGATCCGGACGATGTAGGGCCCGGGCTCGGCGAACGTGTGGCGGAAGGCGTAGTGGCCCGAGCGCGCACCGTGCATCGCGGCGGTCTGCGCGGTGGCGTTGTGGCGGGGATCCTCGACGGTGATCACCACCTGCTTGGCGGGAAGCTCGGCGCCGAGCTTGGTCGTGATCTCGAGGTGGCCGTGGATCGGCGTGCCGGCATGGATGACCTCCGGCACGAGCGTGCGCACGATCAGCTCGCCGTCGTCTCGCGCGATCAAGCGCAACGTCTCGCCGCTCGATGACGTCGGCCTGCCAGGCTCGCCCTCCCGCGGCTCGTCGTCGTCGGCAGAGTCGCCGTGCAGCCGCAGGGCCGCGTAGCCAGCGCCTGAGAGGGCGACGACGGCGAGCGTCGCGATCCCGGCCGCAGCGCCGATCCGCAATCGCGTCCGCGACGCCCGAGGTTGCTCGGTCGCGGAGCTCGTCGCGCGGGCGCGCGGCTCATGACACGCGTCGTCGTCCGACTGCGCTGCGGGCTCCGCCAGCTGGGCCATGGCGTCGTCGATCAGGACGATCACGTCGTCGGCGCTGGCGGGGCGATCGTCGGCCTTCTTCGCCAGGAGGCGCGCGATGATGTCGTCGACCGCGGCGGGGACCGCCGAATTGCGCGCGCTCGCGCGCGGCGTCGGGTGGCCGAGGTGCGCGAGGAGGACCTCCATGCCCGTGCCGTCGAACGGCGGCTCGCCGGTGACCAGCTCGAAGAGCAGGCAGCCCAGGGCGTAGAGATCGGAGCGCGGATCGACCAGCTCGCCCTGCGCTTGCTCGGGCGACATGTAGTGCGGCGTGCCGATGAGCCCGTGGGTGGTGAGGCGGGCCGCGTCGGCGTTGCCCGGGCGGCAGACGGCGATGCCGAAGTCGACGAGCGTGATGCGGTCGTCGCCGCTGCGATCGCGCCGCCACATGATGTTGCTGGGCTTGAGGTCGCGGTGGACGACGCCCGCGGCGTGGGTCTCGGCCAGCGCGCTCGCGATGTCGCGCGCGATGCCCAGCGCGCGGAGCGCCGGCAGCGGGCCGCCGTCGAGCACGCGGTCGAGCGGCTCGCCGTCGATCAGCTGCATCGCCAGGTACGGCCGTCCGTCGTCGAGCTCGCCGACCGCGTAGATCGCGACCACGCCCGGGTGGACGATGCGCGCCGCGGCCCGGGCCTCGCGCGCGAAGCGCTTGGCGTGGATCGGATCGGCGGCGATGTCGTGGCTCGGAACCTTGATCGCGACCGGGCGATCGAGGCCGAGCTGGCGGCCGCGATACACGGTGCCAAACGACCCGCCGCCGATCACGGCGTCGATCGCGAAGTCGCCGACGATGCGCCCGATGAGACTGCCCGCCGGATCGCGAGGGGCATCGGGCGCGCGCGCGTCCGGCGCAGGAGGCGGAGGCGTAGACCGCCGAGGAAATCGATCGAGCGTCTGCCGCTTGCCCGCGAGCGATGGCGGTGGGGCCGATGGCCGGATGACCGATGGCGAGGCGGGCGAGGGCGGCGGGTGCCTGCTGGGAGGCGGGGGAGGTGTGTCGCCGCGGCTCATATGCTGTGGACTCGCCTACCAGGCGATTTGTTCGACTGCAATGGTGGTGAGGCTCGTTACTGACCGAACGTCAATAGGAAACGCTAACGTTTCTCGCTGCGTTTTTACATGGATAGGACCCAGAATCCTCTGGCAGAGTGATCAGCCATGCGGGTCATTCTCGGAGTCCTCGCGACCGGGTTTTGCGCGTGCGCCCCTGACTTCGACACGACGCGGACGGCGGATCAGCATTCGCTGGGCGAGCGCGTGGTCACGCTCATGTGCAAACGGATTGCATATCAGGCGGAGCCGAGCGACGTCCGCGGCGATCACTTCCGCGACGCCTGCAACGGCGATGGCGCGGTGGCAAACGTGCCTGGCGATGCGCCGCCCGCGATGACCGCGCTGCTCGACCGCCGCAAGCAGGTGATCGCAGCGATCGACACGATGGCGCCGGAGGGCTTCACCGCCGATCTGCAGGCGTTCCTGGTCAGCGAAGGCACGCTCGCGCTGTACGACGACGGCACGATGTCGCGATCGATCGCGTCCTTGGCGGACGTGCGCGACGAGATGGCGCACGACGACGCGGCGATGGCGGCGCTCGCGCGCACGGGAGTCCGCGACGGCTACCGGCCAGCAGCGGCGGCGTTCGGCGTGCCGGCGGCGCTGACCAACGCGCGTGCACGGGCGCTGG
>DATIPJ010001225.1:0-12255 GCA_035472155.1 Kofleriaceae bacterium | reverse complement strand
CGCTCCTCGATCTCGCGTATCGCATCGGGATCCCGGGGCTCCTCATCTTCCTGTCGCTCCCGATCCGGCTCCTGGCGGAGACCCGGCGCACCGTCGACGTCTCGTCGGCCAATGCCACGGCCCTCCCGATCACCGCGTGCGCGTGCCTGATCGCGCTGCTGGCCTACGCGTGCTTCAACGTGGTGCTCGAAACGGCGTACATGTCGATCCTGTTCTGGGTCGTACTCGGCATCGGAGCCGGCGCTCTCGATCGGCGCGCCGTCCACGAGCGGGCCGCCGGCTGACCGTCAGGTCAGGACATCGGCGATCGCCGCGGCGATCCGTTGTGCGCTCTTGCCATCCCAGTGCTCGGGCAACCGTCGCGCGCGGCGGACCTCGTCGATGCGACCGTACGCAGCGACGATCGCCTCGCGCGACGTCCCGACGACCTGGTTGGTGCCTTCCACGCACGTGATCGGGCGCTCGGTGTTCTCGCGCAGCGTGATGCAGGGGACACCGAGCACGGTGGTCTCTTCCTGGATCCCGCCCGAGTCGGTGAACACGACGCGCGATGACGCCTGCAACCGAAGGAAGTCCAGATAGCCGAGCGGCTCGCATACCACCCAGCGCTCCGGGTCGAGCTTGCACTCGGCCGCCGCCATGCGCTGGCGCGTCCGCGGGTGCACCGGGAAGACCAGCCGCATGCCCAGCCCGTCGAGTGTCGCGAGCAGACGCTGGAGCGCATCGATATCATCGACGTTGCTCGGCCGGTGCAGTGTGACCAGCCCGTATTCGCCTTCGCGCAGCCCGAGCCGGGTCACGACGCTCGACGCCTTCGCGGCATCGCGCGCGGCGAGCAGCGTATCGATCATGACGTTGCCGACGAACATGGCGCGACCTGGACCGACGCCCTCGCGCGCCAGGTTCGCCATCCCCGCCGGCTCCGACACGAACAGCAGATCGCTGATCGCATCGGTGAGCATCCGGTTGATCTCCTCCGGCATATCGAGATCTCCGGACCGCAATCCCGATTCGACGTGGATCACGAGCGGGCGCTTGCCGGTCCGTCCGAACGCGCGAAACGGCTCGCGCCGGAAGAACTTTGCGGTGACGAGCGCGCAGGCGATGGTCGAGTTGACATCACCAACGACGAGGACGCCGTGCGGCTGCTCGCGCTCGAGCACCGGCTCGAAGCGCTTCATGATGTCCGCGGTCTGGTGCGCGTGCGTGCCCGAGCCGACCTCGAGCTCGATGTCCGGCACCGGGATCGCGAGATCCTCGAAGAACACCTTCGACAGCTTGTCGTCGTAATGCTGGCCCGTGTGCACCAGCTTCGCCTCGAACCTCCGATCCTGCGCGAACGCCCGCAACAAGGGAGCGATCTTCATGAAGTTTGGCCGTGCACCTGCAATACACAAGATCCGCCACGTCATTCACGTCCACGCTATCAGACGCGCGCGCCGCACTCTACGGTCCATGCACCACGTCGAGGTCATGTAACGCTCACGCGACTTCGACGGAAATCTGCACTGGCCGCATCAGAGTGTTACCTGTCACTGCGCGGAGCCGAGGGTGAATCGAACCGTCGCTCCTCGACCGGTCTCGCCTTGCGCCCATACCTGACCGCCGTGCCGCTCGACGATGCGGCGCACGATCGAGAGGCCGATGCCAGTGCCCTCGAACTCCTCGCTCGCGTGCAGCCGCTGGAACGGCTCGAAGAGCTGCGCGCTCTGCGTCATGTCGAACCCCGCGCCGTTGTCCCGCACCGCGAACACGCTGCCGTCCTCGCAACCGATCACGATCTCCGCGGGTGAGCGCTTGCTGGTGAACTTCCAGGCGTTCGACAGCAGGTTCTCCAGCGCGATCGCGATCAGCCGGCCGTCTGCCTGGGTGACCATGCCGTCACTCACGTCGACCTCGACGAGCCGCGCCGGATCGCGCTGACGCAGATCGCGAACGACCCTGCGCGCGATCGCGGTGAGATCGACCGGCTCGCGGCGCAGCTCCGCCTTGCCGACGCGCGCGAGCGAGAGGAGGTCGTCGATGATCGTCCGCATGCGCTGTCCGTTGGTCTTGACCTTCTGCAGGAGGTTGCGCCGGCTGGTGTCGAGGTCGAGCGACTCCTCGAGCAGGATCTGCGTGAATGCGTCGATCGCGCGCAGCGGGGACCGCAGATCGTGCGACACCGAATAGCTGAACGCTTCGAGCTCGGTGTTGCTGCGCGACAGCTGCTGGTTGGCGCGTACGAGGTCGGCGTTGGTGCGCGCGAGCTCGGCGTTGGTGTTCGCCAGCACGGCGTTGGTGCGCGCCAGCTCGGCTGCCCACCCCCGGCGCGTCCGACCGAGCTCGACATGCGTGCGCACCCGCGCGATCAGCTCACGCGCCGCGAACGGCTTGATCAGGTAGTCGTCGGCGCCGGCGTCCATGCCCTCGATGGCCGCTTCGGCGCCCGCGCGCGCCGACACGAGGACCACCGGGATCATCTGCGTCCGCGGGTCCGACCGCAACGCAGCGAGCAGCCCGAACCCGTCGAGCTCGGGCATCATGACGTCGCTCAGCACCAGGTCCGGCAGCTCGGGCAGCCGCTCGTGCACCGCGCGCAGCGCCTGGAGGCCGTTGGCCACCGGTAGCACCGCGAACTGATCGGACAGCAGGCGCAGCACGTACTCGCGCATATCGGCGTTGTCGTCGGCCCAGATGATGCTCGGCGCGTCCGCTCGCAGCGGCTGTACGTGCGTGGCGGGCCCGACCACGCCGGGAGTCCAGTGGAGCGCCTCGTCGACGTACGCGGCGCTCGCGCGATTGGGTGCACGCGTCGTTGCCCCCCGCACCTGGTCGGCCGGCAAGTGCGCGCATCCGGCCTTGAGCGTGACGGTCACGGTCGTTCCGACGTCGACAGTGCTCGCGATCTTGACCTCGCCTGCCAGCGCGCGCACCAGCTCGCGAACCAGCGCCAGCCCGATGCCGGTTCCCTCGTGCGAGCGCGACCAGGCGCCCTGCACGCGGTGAAAGCGCTCGAACACGTGCGGGAGCTCGTGCTCGGCGATCCCGATGCCGGTATCGAGCACGCGCAGGCGGACAGAGTCCTCCTCGCGGTCCAGCGCGACCGTGATGCCACCGGAGGCCGTATGCTTGACGGCATTCGACAGCAGATTGAGCACGATCTTCTCCCACATTTCTCGATCGATGTAGACCGGCTCGGGCAGCGCCGCACAGCGAACCGTCAACGTCAGTCCGGCCTTCTCGATCGCCGAGCGAAACACCGCGGCAAGCTGAGACGTCTCCACCGCGAGATCCACGGGCTCGAAGCTAGCGCAAAGCCGGCTGGCCTCGATCCGCGAGAAGTCGAGCAGGGAGTTGACCAGCCGCAACAGGCGAAGGCTGTTGCGATGCATCGTCTCCAGCCGCTCGCGCCGCGGCGTCGAGAGCCCGCTGCGGTCGGCGAGCTCGTCCTCGAGAGGGCCGAGGATCAAGGTGAGCGGCGTGCGAAACTCGTGGCTCACATTCGAGAAGAAGGCCGTCTTCGCGCGATCGAGCTCGGCGAGCGATGCTGCCTTTGCGCGCTCGTTCTCGAGCGCATGCGCATTTGCGAGCGCCGTGCCGACGGCGCTGGCGACCAG
This sequence comes from Kofleriaceae bacterium, assembly GCA_035472155.1. GTDB lineage: Bacteria > Myxococcota_A > Polyangia > Haliangiales > Haliangiaceae > JABFXX01. The sequence continues at coordinate 8,656 of DATIPJ010001225.1, read as the reverse complement.
CTCGAAAAATACGCGGTAGGCATCCGTCAACGTCAGGCGCGCACTGACCCCCGCCACCAGCAGCGCCTCCACCGATCCATGTCCCGCGCGCCGGATCGGCAGCACGAGGGCGCGCCTGGGGATCTCCGGATAAGGCCCCACCGGGTCGGCGATCCGCGCCGCGACGTTGTCGATCTCGATCACCTCGCCGCTGCGATACGCGTCGGCGAGCGCCCACGGCGACCAGCCGCTATCGAGGCTCACCAGCGCGGGGCCGGCGGCGTCGCGCGACATACCTGCCTCCGCGATCCGTCGAGCGCAGCTGCCGCTGTCGTCCACGAGGTAGAACAGCGCAAACGGGACATCGAGGTTCGCGTGTGCGAACACCTCGGCTGACAGCTGGAGGGCTTCCTCACGCGAGCGCGAAGATGCGGCGCCGATCGCGAGATCGCGCACCGTCTGGGTTCGGCGCTCCGACAGCATCTGGCCGGTCATCTCCGTCACCGGGTGAAATAGCCCGCCCACGCGGCCCGATTCATCGGTGATCGGCGAGAACGAGAACGTGAACCACGTCTCCTCGAGGAAGCCGTAGCGATCGAGAAACATGCGCATCTTCTCGAGGTAGGCGCTTCGTCCCGACCACGCGGTCGCGTATGCCTCTCCGATCACTGGAAACGCCGATGCCCAGCACTCGCGGAAGCCCTGCCCCATCGAGTGGGGATGCTTCGCGCCGCAGATCGGCCAGTAGCCATCATTGTAGATCTGCGTGTGCGCGCTCCCCCAGGCGAGCGAGATCGGAGACGACGACGCCTGCACCAGGCTGACGGTCGTCCGCAAGCTCTGTGGCCAGCGTGCGATCGGGCCGAGCGGTGTCGTCGACCAGTCCTTGGCCTTGATGACCTTGGCCATTTCACCACCACCGACGAGCCAATCGGCTGGATCACCCATCATGGCGACATCATCAGCCCGAAGGCGAGATCGTTCAATCTCCGAGCAAACCTGTGTCCTCGATCTCACCCGAGCGCTGCAGATTTCCGCCGAAGTTGCACGAGGGCGGAGCCCGAAAACCGCTAGAACGCCCCGAACAGCGACGAGAACTGCCAGGTGTTCTGCGAGACACCGCTGCACACCGGGGAGGCGAAGCCCTGATTGGCGCACGTGCCGTTGTCGCGGGCGAGCGACCAGAACGCGAGTCGGTTGATGAAGGATTGCCCGCGCGCCCAGCTGACCAGCGCGCTCGCGTTGGACAGCGTGAAGAACTCGGTGTTGGTGTCGTTGATGCCGATCATCGGTGTGACGCCGATCATGTCGCCGGTCTGGTTGCGCGTGGACTGCGCGGCCTGCTGCGCGGACAGCAGCATGTTGCCGCCGTTGTCGTTGGCCGAGCCGTAGTCCATCGCCATGACGTTGATCGTGTCGGGGTGGAAACCGGCCGAGTGGCACGCGTTGACGATCGCGAGGCCCGCGGCGACCAGGCCCGTGGGCAGCACCGGCAACGTGAGCGAGATCGACTTGCTCGGATTGGCGGACTTGAGACCGCGCAGCGCCTGGGCGACCACGGTGTTGTTGATTCCGCCTTCGATGTCGAAATCCTGTCCGGAGATGTTCGGATAGGCATTGAACACCGACTGATACATCGCCTGGACCTGGCTCGCGGTGCCGCACGAGCTCTGGATCGAGCCCGCGGCGCCACCCCAGGAGATGATGACCGAGGTGCCGCCGGCGACGAGCGCGTCGATCGCCGACCTGACGCTCGTGCCGTTCGGGAACATCGCGTTCGACACGTTTCCGAGGCCCCCGCCCCAGACGGCCGAGCAGCCGCCATCGACGAGGAACGCGAGGGTGATCGACTTGAGGCCCGCGGCCCTGGCGTTCGCGGCGACCTGCGAGCCGACGCCGAGGCTGATGTCGGCGTACGGCGCGAACCGCGTGCTGCCGCCACCGGGGGGCGGAGGCGGCGGAGGAGGCGGCGGCGGTGGCGGGTTGCCGCCGGTGCACGAGCCCTGGCTGGTCCAGGGCTGTCCGCTCCCCGGACCGCCGTTGTGTGTGTTGGGACTCTCGCCGAGGGTCCACCAGTTGGCCCGGAAGTTGGTGCCGTCCTGGCTCGCCGTATTTCCGGCGGTGTAGACCTGGCCCGAATTCCAGGTGGGCGCACAGGTATCGGCGCGCGCCGGTGTCGAGAGGGCGCACAGGCCCATTGCCATCGCAAATGCGAAGCACAGTGAGAAACGCATAATGTCTCCGTCGGTGGTCGGTTGTCAGGCTGCTATCGGCACCGCCCGCTCACACCTTCTGCTTACTGGACCCACGCGATCCGGCTGGTCCGTCCGTCGGGCGCGCGCGTGCGCAGCGCAACGGGCCCACGGACGGCCACCGGCTTCGAGAACGTGGTCCAGGTACGTCCCTGGTTGGTCGAGAATTCGATCACCAGGCCCGGATAGCGGACGTTGGCGTCGAGCGTGCCAGCGGTGATCACCGCGCCCGGCATCGGGATGCGGTAGTTCACGCCGACGTCGTTCGGCAGATCGCGATGCAAGTCAACGGCGCGGAACATGCCGAGCCGCGGCAGCACCTCCTGGCCGAGGCGGTTGGCGAAGTGCGCCCACGCCTCGGGCGTGTCCTGCGCCTGCGCAGGCTCGGGGTTCCACGCGCGCTCGGCGACGCCGAGGACCTTCGGGAACGCCATGTACTCGAGCAGCTGCGGCGTCTTGACGTTCTCGCCCCACAGCAGCCCCTCCATGCCGATGATGTTGGGCTTGCCGGCGGCGGTCAGATGGACCTTGGTGTCCCACGTCGACGGGGCGATCGCATTGCCCATGCGGTCGTGTGTGCCATTGGCAAAGATATCGAATGGCTTGTATTCGAACGTCTTGCGATCATCGACGAAGTTCGCCCAGTAGTAGCCGGGCTCGTCGGGATCCTTCGCGTACGCAAGATCCATGTAGAGATTGGTCGCGTGAGCCAGCACGACCTTGGAGCCGGCATTGGCATAGATGTACGCATCGTCCTCGCGCCCCCAGCCCCACACGTTGCTCCAGGGCATCGGGATGAAGCCCGGCAGCGCGAGGCCGCCGTGGATGATGTCGTCCCAGCCGGTCATCGCGGCGCCGGTCGACGTGATGATCTGGTTCCAGCGCGTGAAGAACAGATTGAACAGCTCGGGGTCGCTCTTGCCGTTCGTGGCCGGGTTGGCGGCGCACGCCGGCGAGCCCTGCCACCAGACGTTGGCGGTCAGGCTCGGCAGCTCGTCGCCACCGCCATGGATCGCGACCAGCGGGGCCCCCGCGGCGCGGTAGCGCGCGGCGATCTCGCGGGCGATCGTCGACAGGAATGCATACGTGCTGTCGAGACAGGGATTCATGAAATTATCGGTGTAGCCCTGCACGCTGGTGTGCTTCGACGTGTCGTCGGGATCGAGCAGGCGGAACTGGTCGGCCCGGGCCGAGCCGCCGAGCTTGCGCGCGCGGAACTCCATCGCCTGCACGGCGGCGCGGGCGTGGCCGGGGACATCGATCTCGGGGATGACATCGATGTGGCGCTCGGCGGCGTAGGCGAGGATGTCCTCGAAGTCGCGCGTGGTGTAGAAGCCGCTGCCGCTACCGACGAAGTTGACCGTGGCGGTCTCGAAGCCCTGGTACGCCGGCGTCAGGCCGCCGTTGGCCTCGCGCTCGGAGCGCGGCTTGCCGGCGATGCCGTCGCCGGGAGCGAGGTCGTTGCCGTCGCCGAGGCCGATGTGCAGCATCGCGTCCTCGTCGATGTCGTGGCCGCGGTGCGCGCCGAACGTGGTGAGCTCGGGGATGCCCGGGATCTCGAGCCGCCAGCCCTCGTCGTCGGTGAGGTGGATGTGGAACTTGTTGAGCTTGTAGAGCGCCATGAGGTCGAGGACCTTCATGACGGTCTCCTTGGACTGGAAGTGGCGCGCGACGTCGAGGTGCATGCCGCGGAACGCGAAGCCCGGCGCGTCCTCGATGTGGACGCCGGGCACCGCGGCGCCGTGGCCGTGCGCAGCGAGCGGCACGAGCTGGCGCAGGGTCTGGATGCCGTGGAACACGCCGGCGCCGTCGCCGCCGCGGATCGCGATGCGGCCGTCGCCTGCGTCGAGCACGTAGGCCTCGGCGGCCAGGCTCCGGTCGACCGACAGGCGGATCACCGTCGACGAATGGCGATGATCGCGATCGTCGTCACGCACGCGCGCGCCATCGGCGAGGTCGTCGAGCACGGCGTCGAGATAGGCCGCCTCGCGCGCGAGGTTGCCCGGGCGCTCGATCGAGACCCGACCGCGCAGGCTGACCTCGCCGCGACCGGCGACGACCGTGCGCGGCGTCGGCAGCACGCGATCGGCGAGCGCGAGCGACTGGCGCGCCGGGTTCTCGGCGTGACGGGTCGCCACGCTATCGACCGGCATGACGTCGCCCGAGAATCGCGTGGTCTGCGCGGGATCGGTCGCGTCGATCGTCACGGTGGCCGGCACCGCGCGCGGCGGCCCGCGGTCGCCGTCGAAGCCGATGTGGAACGCCGCCGGCGCGTCGGTCTTGAGGATCGCCCACGCCTCGGCGAGGAAGGTCACCGTGCGCTGTTGCCCGGGCGGGATCGGCGTGAAATCCGCCAGCGGCTCGAGCACGTAGAAGTCACCGCTCGCGGCCGCATCGGCCTTGTGCACGCGCAGGCCCTGCGCGGCGAGATCCTCGACGGTGGTGCCGTCGCCCTCGCCGTCGTTCAGGATCCGGCGCACGAAGTTGAAGTAGAGGTGCCAGCCCGCGGCGAGCGCGGTCGGCCCGTGGTTGTCGATGGTCAGCGTCTGGACGAAGAACGCGCCGCCCGACGAGAAATCGACCGGCTGCCATGCGACCGACAGGCTGGCGTGGCGCCGCGCGTCGGCGGCGCTGGCGGCCTCGGTGGTGCCCTCGGTACCGGGGTCGTCGGCGACCTCGGCGCGATCGATCGCGCAGGCGGGCAGCGCGGCGCATGCAAGCGCCGCTAGCAAGAACTTCATGATTGGCTTCGTAGGCTTCCTCGTAGGCATCATCGTTCCCTCCGATTTCGGGCAAACGCGTGGCGGACCGGGCGTCTGCAACCCAGCGATCCGTGCGGCCAGAGCTATGCAGTAGGACGAGCGCGAACTACGAGTCGGGCGTCCGCATCGCGGCGTGGATCTCGCCGGCCACCTGATCGGCCTGGGGCCCGATGATGACCTGCGCGTTACCGGCCGAAAGGCGGAGCACGCCGCGCGCGCCCAGCTGTTTGAGCGCCGCCTCGTCGAGGCGCGCATCATCCATGAGAGAGAGCCGCAGGCGCGTGGCGCAGGCCTCGACCTCGCGCACGTTCGCCGCACCGCCGAGCGCCGCGAGGTACTGCGCGCCGCGCATCGTGAGCGCACCGGGCACAGATACGGCGTCGCCGGCCATGCCCAGCACCATGCCACCCATGCCACCGATGCCACCGGGCTCGCGGCCGAGCGTCTTGAGATCGAACTTGGTGATCACCACGCGGAACAGTGCGTAGTAGACGATGAAGTAGGCCGCGCCGACCGGCAACAGCAGCAGCGGATTGGTCGACTTGTTGAAGTTGATGACGTAGTCGAACAAGCCCGCCGAGAATCCGAAGCCGAGCTTGACGTTGAGCAAGTTCATGATCACGAGCGACAGACCGGTCAGCACGGCATGGACCAGGTAGAGCACCGGCGCGAGGAAGATGAACGCGAACTCGACCGGCTCGGTCACGCCGGTGAGGAATGACGTCAGCGCCATCGAGAACAGCACGCCGCCGACGATGCGCCGGCTCTGCGCGTGCGCGGTGTGATACATCGCGAGGCACGCGGCGGGCAGACCGAACATCATGACCGGGAAGAAGCCGGCCATGAATGCGCCCGCGGTCGGGTCGCCGGCGAAGAACCGCTTCAGGTCGCCCGTCGCGCCGTGGTAGTCGCCGATGATGAACCACGCGATGTTGTTGACGATGTGATGGAGGCCGGTGACGAGCAGCAGGCGGTTGAGGAAGCCGTAGATGAAGAGCCCGAAGTCGCCCGCGGCGACCACGGCGCGGCTCGCCGCGTCGAGCCCCGCGGTCACCCCCGGCCAGCCGTAGCCGAACACCAGCGCGAGCCCGAGGCACACGAAGCCGGTGATGATCGGGACGAAGCGCCGGCCACCGAAGAACGCCAGGTAGTCGGGCAGCTTGATGTCCTTGAACCGGTTGTACATCGCGCCCGCGATCAGGCCGGACAGGATGCCGACCGGGACGCTGATCCGCGAGCTCAGTTGATCCTTGAACTTCGCAGCCGCGAGGTCCTTCGCGGCGTCCGCGAGCCCGGCGAGGGTCTCGGGCGGCACCTTGACCAGCGAGGTCGCGGCCATGATCGTCACGAAGTAGCCGACCGCGCCGGCGAGGCCCGCCGCGCCGTGGCTCTCCTTCGCGAAGCCGATCGCGACGCCGATCGCGAACAGGATGCCGAGGTTGTGAAAGATCGCATCGCCGGCCGCTGCCATGAACGGCCAGTTCAAGAGATCCTCCTGCCCGAGGCGGAGCAAGAGTGCCGCCAGCGGCATGACCGCGATCGGCAGCATCAGCGCGCGGCCCAGCTTCTGGATCCCGCCAAACGATGTCGTGGTCATGGTTGCGGTTGCCATCGCAGATCTCCCATCGATCAGTCGTGAGCCCGAAGGCCCGGCCAGGTGTGGACGACCAGCGCACGCACGGCATCCCCGCTGTCGAGCGACAGTGCCGCGGTGGCGAGGTCGCTGCAGGTCGACAGGGAGAGGGTGCGAATGAGGGCTTTGATCTCGGGGACCGCGGCCGGCGCGACGGACAGCGCGCGAATGCCGAGCCCGAGGAGGAGCGGGACTGCCTGCGGATCGGCCGCCGCGCCGCCGCACACCGAGACCGGGCGGCCATGGACGCGCGCACCGGCGACGGTGGTCGAGATCAGGCGCAGCACCGCCGGGTGCAGGCTGTCGAGCGCGCTCGCGATGCCGGGATTGCCGCGGTCCATCGCGAGCGTGTACTGGGCGAGATCGTTGGTGCCGATCGAGAAGAAGTCGGCCTCGCGCGCGAGCGTCTCGGCGAGCAGCGCAGCCGACGGGACCTCGATCATCGCGCCGAGCTCGACGGCCGCGGACACGCCGAGGGCGCGGCGCTCTTCCTCGAGCATGGTGCGCACGGCGCGCAGCTCGGCGAGCGACGCGATCATCGGGACCATGATCCGGCACGCGGACACTGTATTGAGGCCGTCCCTCGCTCCACCGTTCCGGGCTCCGCTCGGTCCGGCCGGAGTGACGCGCAGGATCGCGCGCAGCTGCGAGCGCAGGAGCGCGGGGTGGCGAAGCGCGAGCCGCACGCCGCGCACGCCGAGCGCGGGGTTCTCCTCGGGCGGCTGCGACAGGTACGGCAGCGGCTTGTCGCCGCCGGCGTCGAGCGTGCGGATCACCAGCGGCCGCCCGCGCAGCGCGTCGGCGATCGCCTGGTAGCGTGCAGCCTGCTCATCTTCGCTCGGCGGTAGATCGCGGCGCGCGTGGAAGACGAGCTCGGTGCGCAAGAGGCCGCAGCCCTCGGCGCCCGACGCGAGCGCGACGTCGGCATCGGTCAGCGAGGCCAGGTTGGCGAGCACGGCGATCGCGGTGCCGTCGCTGGTGCGCGCCGGATCGTGAGCGGCGGCGAGCTGCGCACCCCGGCGCGCCGCGCGCTCGGCGATCGTGCGCTGCACCGCATCGCGCGCGGCCGCGGCGGGATACACGCGGACCTGGCCGCGATCGCCATCGACGATCACCGGCGCACCGTCGGGCACGCCCAGCGCCGCGTCGCCGAGCGCGACCACCGCTGGCACGCCGAGCCCGGCGGCGACGATCGCGACGTGCGAGGTCGCGCCGCCGCGCGCGGTGCAGAGCCCGGCCAGGCGCCCGGGCGGCACGTCGGCCAGCTCGGACGGCAGTAGCTCGTCGGCAACCAGCACGCCGCCCTCGGGCAGCTCGGCGGGCACGCGGCGCGCGGCCGCACCCGCGAGGCGCGCGAGCGTGCGGCGCTCGAGGTCGATCAGATCGGCCGTGCGCTCGGCGAGCCGCGGGTTGCCCAGGCCGCGCAGCACGGTCGCGAATTCGGCCAGCGCGGCCCGCCACGCCCACGCCGCGCTGCGGCCGGCCGCGATCTGGCGGTCGGCGGCGCTGCACAGCTCTGGATCATCGACGAGATCGAGGTGCGTGCGGAGCACATCGGCCACGACCGCATCGCCGCGGCTCTGCGCGCCGGCGATCGTCTGCTCGAGGTCGCCGCGCACGTCGGCCAGCGCACCCGCGAGCCGGGCGCGCTCGATCTCCACGCCCGCACCGTCGCGCGCGACGTCGATCGCCGCACCGCCGGTGAGCCGCACCGCGCGACCGATCGCGAGTCCCGCAGCCGCCGCGGCGCCGACGAGCACGACCTCCTCGTCGACGACGAACGCAGGGGGGCGCGAGGCGGCGGTGCCGGGCGCCGCGGCGGCGCGGTGGGCGGTGGGTTCGATCATGCTCGACTGGATGGAGATCCGCGCAGGCGCGATCGGGTCACCGAGTCCTGCGGCAACCAGCGCGGCGAGCTCGCTCGCCACGGCATCCGCGCGCGGACCCATGGCGGTGATCGCAAGATCGTCGCCGAGTCGTGCGTCCAGGCTCATGAGCGCGGCCACACTTTTTCCATTGGCTGTTCGCTC